>JAYTBL010000572.1:0-9256 GCA_043736975.1 Polyangiaceae bacterium | reverse complement strand
GCTTGCCGCGAACCACCGCGGGATGATCGAGGACGTAGCGTGCGAGCGCCTGACCGCCGGCCCACGGAACGCACCAGAACGGGACCGCAGCGTCGTCGTCGTCGAGCCAGCGCGCCGTCTCGAACCAGACCTGCGAGACCGCGTCGGCGCGGTAGATCGCGATCTCGGGCACGAGCGGCACGGGCAAGAGCCGCGTGTGCTCGAGGACGAACGCGCGTCTATCCTCGTCGGTGGGCAATGCCCGCGATACCTCTACGCCAGCTTCGCCAGGCAGCACTTCTTGTGCTTCTTGCCGCTGCCGCACGAGCAAGGATCGTTGCGGCCGACCTTGGGCGTCGCGCGTACCACCTGCCGCTTCGATTGCCAGTACACCCGGAGAGCGGCGACGTAGCTGCCGAGACGCGGTCGCTCCGACTCCACGTTCTCCTTGGCCAGCGCCTCGAACGCGAGGAGCTTCGCGGAGGCGGGCTCGTCGCTCGCCCACGACGCGTGCATGCGTGCGCCGCGGACGTAGCCGCGACAGAAGTCGATGGCCTCCTGGGCGGGCTTGTCGGGCTCCGGGCAGATGGTCTCGGGCGACGCTCCCAGCGTCTCGGCGACCGCGCCGTAGAGCCGCGCGAGGAGGTCGACCTTCGCGCGCGCCGCCGGTGTCTCGTCGAACGCACCCTCGGGGACGATCTCGGGGATCCAGAGCGTCGGCGCGATCGCGTCCGGGCCCGTGCATACGGCGGTCAAGAAGCCGATCGTCCAGTCGGCGCTCACGGGGAGGTTCGCGAAGAGCTCCTCGAGCGCTGCCCCGTCATCCATGCGTTCGCGACCACCGAGCTTCATGGGCTCGACCATACACCGGCCGGCATGGCAACCTGCACGCGATGGCCAGCAACGTCGTCAACCTGAATCGGTTCCGCAAGAAGAAGCAGCGCGCGGACGAGGCGAAGCAGGCCGAGATAAACCGCATCCGCCACGGCCGCACGCAGGCCGAGAAGGACCGCGAGCGCGTCGAACGCGCGCGCGCCGAACGCACCATCGACGGCAAGCGGCTCGACCACGATCCCCCGCCGCCTGATGCGGACGCGCCGGAGTAGCCGTGGGCCGCGCGTCATCCGAACGGATGGCTGACCGGCGCGCATATCCGGGTACGCTGCGGCGATGGAAATCTCCCGCCTCGTCGTTCTCGGCTCGCTCTTCGCGCTCGCGGCATGCAGCAAGCTCACCGGGGCAGACTCTCAGAACCAGACCCCGCCCAGCGCGCCCGCGGCGCCGGCCGCAGCGGGCAGCGTCGCGGCGGCGCAGCCTGCGGGGCCGCTCGTCGGAGCGCTCGTCGGGCAAGGCGGCGCGGCCGCGTGGAGCAAGCTCTCGGCCGCGGAGGTGGCGCACGTGAAGGCCGTCCCGTTTCTCTATCTCCATCAATCGGTGGGGCAAGATCTCGAGGACGGATGCGAGGCGAACGGCGTGAAGTTCGAATACTTCGGCCCGGAGACGACCGCGCTCGCGGCCGGACCGAACGGCGGCATCTTCACCGACGTCGGCAACGTCCCGAACGGCGAGCCCTTCAAGAAGATCGAGGTCGTGCGCAAGGCGCTCAAGGCCACGAAGGGCGCGGCGCGCATCGTCTCGTTCAGCTTCGGCTACGCCGATATCCGCGACGCCGACCTCCCGAAGGTCCAGGTCGAGTACCAGAAGCTCGTCGCCGAGGTGAAGGCGAAGGGCGCGCGCTTCCTGCACGTGACGCCCCCGCTCGTTTTTTCCGTCGAGGAGAACCCGGCGAAGCAGAAGATGCGCGCGTTCATGCTCGCCACCTTCAAGGACGACGTGATCTTCGATCTCCAGGACCTCGAGAGCTTCGACGCCGGCAAGCGCTGCGAGGAGGGCGGCGTGTGGCGCATCTGCCCCACCATCCGATCGACGACGGCGTGCTCGAGCAAGAGCCAGGGAATCGACGGAGATGGTGCCGGACACCTTTGCGAGCGACGCGCCGAGGAGATCGCGAAGGCCCTCCTCTACGCGATCCACCTCGCCGGTAAGTGAGCGGCGTAGCCCGTTCGGGTGACGTCGCGGATCACGACGAGCACCACGGGTAAGCCAATATGGGGACGCGCGCGGGGGCCGAACCGGATAGACGTTGAAGCCATGAGTTTTTCATTTCTGCGTCGTTCGGTTTGCTTTGCGGCGCTCTCGCTGGTCGTCGGCGCGGCGGCTGCCTGCAGCAGCTCCTCCTCCGGCACCGGGTCCTCCTCGGGCACCCCCGACGTGGACGGCGGCGGTGATGCAGCGACCTCCACCAAGGTGGCGCTCGGCTTCAAGCCGTCGAACATCGCGTTCGACGGCATCGACGCGTCGACCCTCGGCGACTTCGTCGTCGATCGCCCGAACTGCAACATCCGCAGCGAAGAGAAGTCGGTCGACTGCGGAGACATGAGCAAGCTCGGGTTCGCGATCATCACGCAGCCCGGCGCCGGCAAGATCGGCGTCTACGTCGCGCGCAACATCCGGGTCGAGCCCAACACGAGCCTGCGTGTCGACGGGACGTTCGCGATCGCCATCGTCGCCCTCGAGAGCTTCGAGATCCTCGGCGGCATCGATGCCGGCGCGCGCCGGGACAATCGCTCGCCCGGCGGCTTCACCAACCAGGGCAAGGATCAGTTCGCGGGCGGCGGCCCCGGCGGCGGCGGCGCGGGCTCGACGACGAACGGCGGCGGCGGCGGCTCGTTCTGCGGCATCGGCGGCAAGAGCGCGGCGCTCACGGGTGGAACTGCGGCGTCCGGCGGCGCGGCCTACGGAACGCCCGAGCTGATCCCGCTGCTCGGCGGCTCCGCGGGCGGCTCGGCTGCGCTCCCCTTCTCGGGCTCGGGCGGCGGCGCCGTGCAGCTCGTCGCCGGCAAGGTGTTCACGTTGGGCGCGGCCGCGTACGTCAGCGCGGGGGGCGGCGGCGGCACGTTCGTCGGCGCCCCCGCCTCGCAACACGGCGCCGGCGGCGGCAGCGGCGGCGCGATCCTCATCGAGGCGCCCAAGACGGTGCTCACCGGCACGCTGGCCGCGAACGGCGGCGCGGGCGGCGCGAAGGACTTCGGCAAGGACGGCGCGCCCGACGCGGTCGCCGCGACGGGCGACTCGCTCACCAACGGATCGACCGGCGGCTCCGGCAGCGCGAACGAGGGCAAGGACGGCGCCGCCGCGACCTTCGTCGACGGCGACAACGCTCCTGGCGGTGGCGGCGGCGCGGGTCGCATTCGCGTCAACAACGACGAGGAGAAGAACATCCCGCTCACGGGCAAGCTCTCCCCCTCCGCGAACCTGCCCTGCGCCACCGGCGGCCCGCTCACGAAGTAGCCGCGGTCGCGGAGCTCAGTACCCGGCGGGCAGCACCGCGTCCCACAGCGGCGTCACCTCGGTCCTGCAGTTGTTGGTGTCGGTGTTTCCGTCGGCGCCCTCCGCGCACTCCTTGATCGGACCGTCGAGGTATTTGAGCTCGAGATCGTGGAAACCTGGGATCGCGGCTTGGTTCCAGCGGTCGGGACGGATGCCGCCCCAGGAGTTCTTCACGCGGACGAACACGAGCTTCGTGTCGGTCGCGAGCGCCTTCTCCATCTGCTCGGGCGTCGCCGGCTCGCCGGCCTTCAGCAGACCGAGCCCCGGAACCTCCGCCTGGTAGTCGTGCATCACGGTCATGTGGCCGCCCTGGCGGCCTGGGCCGCGCCGCTGGAGCTCGTCGAACGAGAAGACGCTCGACTGGCTCAGCGCATTGAAGTCGACCTTCCACGAGGTGATGACCGGCTGGCCATCGTGCAGCGCCTTCTGCACGCGCTTCCAGAACTCACGGCGCTCGGCGGGGCGCCCCGGGTAGTTGACCTCGTTCCACGCGAACTTTCCCTGACGCGGCATCCACCAGCCGCCGCCGCTCGTGCCGATCGCGTCGCTCAGGTTGCCGACCAGCTTCTTGCCGGTGGTCGTGTCCTTGAACGAGGCCGGGAAGTCCTTGGCGCGGATGATCTTGTTCGCCGGAGCACGACCGGTCGCGAACCGCGAGCGGTCGAGGGTGCGGGTGACTCCGACCCCGAAGACGACGTCGAGGCGCTTCTTCATCTCGGGCGAGAGACCCCAGGCCTTGTCGAGCTCGGCGCGGATGGCAGCGCGATCGCGGCGTGCGACGGCCTCCTTGAGCACGCCGCTCTTGAGCGAGGCGTTGGTCGCGTTCAGCGCGCTCGACTGGCGGTTCGACATCTCGGCCTCGGACTCGGCGGGGATGAAGTCGGCCTCGAGCATCATGCCGTAGCGCGCGATCAGATCGACCGCGGTGCCGTAGCTGCCGCCGGTCGAGATCTCCTCGCCGCCGCGGCCGTTCGCGAGCTGCTCGTACCAGTGCCAGTAGGTCAGGTAGGACTCGGAGGTGTTCTGCTCCGTGCCGGTCGCTTCCTTGTTGAGGGCCTCGAGCCAGCTGGCGGTCGCGTAGAGCCAGCAGTTGCCGATCGACTGCCGCTTCACCTTCGAGTGGCTCACCTGGGTGATGTCGTCGACGGCCGCGCCGTTGCCGTCGTCGGTCTCGGCGCCGTCGGCCGCCGTGTCATCCGCCGCGCAACCGAGCGCGGTGGTCGAGGCAAGCGCGAACATCGACGCAAGGGCGAGCCAGCGGGACTTGTTCAGAAGGGCGATCGACATGGGAAAGAATCCTCCGGCTGGCGACTCTGCGAGCGACGTGCCTGCATCCCTCACTCGCCTACATCGGAGTTTCGCGCTTTCTTGGCGGCTTCGCGCGGATCGATCCCGTCCAAGCGGGCAACCCATGATCCGCCAGATGCGCGTAACAACGTTGCGATCCGCAACTGTTGCAGAATGCCCGCGACGATCCGACGCGGGGGAGGTCGAAGATGGTGAGGCTAGGGTTCAGCGGCGACCGAAGGAACCAGCCCCGCGATGTTGATCGACCGAACGCGCTTCTTGCTCACCACGGCAGCCCTCGCGACGATGGCGGTGGCCTGCTCCCACTCGCACTCCGCCGACGAGCACGGCGCCTCCGACGGCGGCCCGCACAGAAGCGTGTACCCGGCGTGCGACGCGATCATCAAGGCGTGTCACATGAAGGACGTCGGCGCCGGCCCGGTCAACGATTGCCATTCTCTCGCCCACGAGGCGGCGGCAGATCAGGACTGCATCCCGAAGAAGGATGCCTGCTTGAAGACGTGCCAGGACGCGGTCGTCGATGACGGCGGGACCGACGCCGGCGACGGCTGAGCCGTCAGCGCTTGGCGCCGTCTGCGATCCATCGCGCGACCGCGCACTGCTCCCCGGCGGCAAGCGCGCGGCCCGGGGGCATCCGGACGTTGGGGTCGATCGCGGTGAGACGCACGACGACTCCGCTGCAGGCGGGGTCGCCCGCCGCGACCTGCCCGGCCTGGAGGCCGCGGTAGGCCTCGTCCGCGTCCTCGAACACGAGCCCCCCCTGACGTCCCCTCGCGGTGTGGCAGGCAGCGCCGCCGAGCCCGCAGCTCGGCTTGAGCGTCCGCTCGAAGACATTGCTGAACGTCGGCTCGTAGAGCGGCACGCACGCAGCCGCCGGCGGGGCGGGCGCGCACACGCGCAGGCCCGGCGGCTGGGAAGGGTCCGAGCAGCTCGCCGAACACCCGATCACGAAGGCGAGATGGAGCGCGCTCTTCATCGACCGCCAGGCAATCGCGACAGGAGATAGTCGACGACGCGCTGGAAGGGATCGAAGCCGAACTCTCGCGCGATCGCCGGACGGAGATTGGAATTTGCGTTCACGTCGTAGAACACGCAATCACCGTTGCTCTCCAGGTACTCGATACCGCCGATGTCGATGCCGCCTTCGTGCGCGATCCGCGCTGCTGCCTCGACCGCGGCGCGCGGCACCTCGGGATAGGGATAGAACTCGACGGGCGGGGCGGCGAGGACCGGTACTTCGCAATGTCCCTCCGCCGCGGGATTCGAGGGATTGCAGACCTCGGAGGGACACAGGTTGTAGCGGCCGTGCGCGACCACGCGCATCGCGTAGAGGAGCTTGCCTCCGAGCATCTCCATGCGGACGATGCCGCGCTCGGGATCGTGCTCGAAGTACTCCTGCAGCAGGAGGACGCCGTCCGGGATCCAGATTGCAGCATCGGCCTCGACGCGCGCGCGCAGCTCCTCGTACGACCCGACCTTCTCGATCCGCGCACCGCTCCCGCCCTGCTCGGGCTTGATCAGCGCGGGCCACTGCCAGTCGCGCTCCGCAACCAGCTGCTCGCGCAGCGCATCGAGATCATTGAACGCGATCGACCGCGGCGTGCGCAGCCCCAGCCGCCGCAGCAGCGCGGACTGCGCCGTCTTGCTCAGCTCGAGCGCGAAGGCCCTCGCGCCGTTGATGACCGGGACGCCGCTCGCCTCGAGCGCCTTCAGGTACGAGAGCGCGAACGGGACCGCGCGGGCGTTGCCCCGCACGTAGGCGCTCGGGCTCGCCTGATTGAAGACGAGCCTGGCGCCCACGGGATCCCCGGGCACGAACGCCGCGCGCTTCAGATCGAGGGGGCGGAAGGCGACGCCCCGCTGCGCCAGCGCTTCGAACAGCGGCTTCTGCCACTCGGGATGCTCGTGGAGGACGAGAATGTCGCAGGAATCCATCGCCGGGAAGCTAGCAGAGTCACGGCGCCGCGCGGGTGAGCTCGAAGACCCCGACGGGTCGCTCCGGAGGCTCGACGCCTACCGTCCACTTGCTCATCGTCGCTGACCAACCCTCGGCGGCCATCGCCTCGAGGAGCGCGAAGCTCGCCGCGCGGAACGGATCGGAGAGAAGGATCGTGCCGCCCGGTGCCAGGTTGGTCTCGAAGATGCGGCGGAGGTGCGGGTGCATCGCGTCGGCATAGAGGACGTCGGCGCCGAGGATGCAGTCGTAGCGCTCCTCGTCGCTCCACGCGGCCCAGTCGGCGTTCCGATGCTCGATGGTCACAATCCCGTTCCGCGCGGCGTTCTGCTTGCACACCCACAGCGCGAGCGCCTGACGATCCGTCTGCACGACGCGCGCGCCGAGCGAGGCGGCGACGATCCCGGGCAGCCCCGTGCCCGCGCCGAGCTCGAGAACGCGCTTGCCGCTCAGCGCGCGCGCGGCGACCTCGTGCGCGAGCGCGATGGCTGCGGGCCAGAGCACGATCCCGTAGGGAAGCTTCGGCTGCTCGCCGCCGAGAAATCGCTGCTCGTCGTCGCGACTGAGGATCGCGCCGGTGTGGAGGATCTTCCACGCGTGCCCTTGCAGGCTCAGGTGGTACTCCTCGAGAGGGAGCTCCCCGACCGTGGTGCTGAGGACGTGCTCGGGGTCGTCCGCGCGGGCTGCCGTCATGCTCCTTGGTAGCAGAGGCGCCTCATCCCTGGGCGCCTGGGCGCCTGGGCGTCGGGAACGATACCCCGCCGACCCCGACGCGCTACCATACCCCGATGCGGCGTGTACTCGTGCTCACCTCCGCCCTCGGCGCTGCCTGCACGCTGACGACCTCGCTCGAAGGCTACGCCGGGTAGGGTCCGCCGAACGAGCCCGACGCAGCGAGCGAGGCTGGGAGCGACGAAGGTGCGCGCCTCGGCGCCGCCGGCGCCGCGACGACGCTCACCCTCACGATCCCCTGAATCCTCCAAGGAGTCGTCATGAGCGATGTGAAGATCGAGTCGAAGGACGGCGTGCTCGAGATCCGGATCGACCGGCCGACGAAGAAGAACGCGCTCACCATCGCGATGTACGCCGCGATGGTGGAGGCGCTGGAAGGCGGCGCGAAGGACCCTGGGACCCGCGCCGTCGCGTTCACCGCCGAGGGCGAGACCTTCACCGCGGGCAACGACGTCCTCGATTTCATGAACGGGCTCGGCGGCGAGGGTGAGCCGCCGGTCCTCCGCTTCATTCGCCTGCTCGCGACCTACGAGAAGCCGCTCATCGCCGCGGTCAACGGCGCCGCGGTCGGCCTCGGGACGACGATGCTGCTCCACTGCGACCTCGTCTACGCCAGCGACACGGCGCGGCTCATCACGCCGTTCGTATCGCTCGGGTTGGTGCCCGAGGCCGCCTCGAGCCTGCTCCTTCCGCAGCGGGTCGGGGCCGCGGTCGCGGCGGAGATGCTGCTTCTCGGCGCGCCGCTCGGCGCAGCGCGCGCCAAGGAGCTGGGGCTGATCAACGAGATTGTCCCTGCCGCCGAGCTGCGCGCGACCGCGCTCGCGCGCGCGGCCGCGCTGGCGAAGCAGCCCCCGCAGGCCTTGAAGCTGGCGCGCGCCCTCCTCCGCGGGGACGTCTCGGCGACGCTGAAGCGCCTCGACGACGAGGCGAAGCTCTTCGCCGAATGCCTCGTCGGCGCCGAGGCCCGCGAGGCGTTCACGGCGTTCTTCGAGAAGCGCGCGCCCGACTTCTCGAAGCTCGCCTGAGTACGCGAGCCTTCAGTCGTCGAGCAAGGCGCGCACCTGGCCGAGGAGCGAATCCATCATGTAAGGCTTGGGGAGGAACGCGACCGAGCTCGAGAGCTTGAGATCGGCACCTTCCGTGAAGCCCGAGGTGAAGAGGACCTTCATCGCGGGGCGGAGCGCCCGCAGGCGCTCGGCGACCTCGACGCCGCCCATCCGGGGCATCACGACGTCGGTGAGGAGCAGCTGGATCCCCTCCCCGTGCTCGCTCGCGGCCTGCAACGCGTCGACACCGTCGCTCGCCTCGATCACCCGGTAGCCACGGGCGCGGAGGATGGTAGCCGCGGCCTTGCGAACGGGCGCCTGGTCCTCGACGAGGAGGATCGTCTCCTGCCCGTGCGGACGTGGGATCCTCGACGCCCTTGCCGGTGAAGGACCCGCGCCATCGGCGCGTGCTGCGCGTGGGAGGAGGACCTCGAACGCCGCGCCCTTGGCGACGCCGCTGCGCACGCGGATCTGGCCTCCGGCCTGCGCGACGATGGCATGGCTGGTCGCGAGTGCGAGCCCTCGGCCTCGCCCCTCGGTCGTGAAGAAAGGCTCGAAGACGTGGTCGAGGTGGGCCGCCGCGATGCCCTCGCCCTCATCCTCGACCGCGAGGCGAACGTAGTCGCCTTCCGGGATGTCGGTGGGCGCGCCGCCGTGCACGACGCCGACGTCGATGAGCAGCCGGCCCCCTCCGGGCATGGCGTCGCGCGCGTTGGCGACGAGGTTGAGGAGCACCTGCTCGAGCTGACTGCGGTCCGCCCAGACGCTCGCTGGGTGCCGCGGCTCGAGGCGCATCTCGAGCGTGATCCTTTCGCCGAGGAGTCGACCGAGCGCCTCTCGCATGGTG
>JAYTBL010000571.1:0-9276 GCA_043736975.1 Polyangiaceae bacterium | reverse complement strand
ACTCGCCGAGCAGCGCGTCCTCGCGCTCGATGACGACGCCTCCCTCCTGGGTGCGCCGCGTCGCCTTGTAGGCGCTCGGGTAAACGAGCAGGCTGACCAGCTGCGGATAGATGTCGGTCTCGCGGTGCAGCAGCAACCGGCACGCCTCGGCGGCGATGGTCACGCGGATCTCGTCGGTGAGCTCGAGCCCGCCGCATCCCTCGAAGTGCTTTTCCTCGAGGAAGATCTGCACCAGGCCTTCGAGCTCGCGCCGCTCCTCGGCATCGAGCTGCGCGGTGTAGGCGACGTCGCGCTCGATGATCGCGCGCCACGCCTCGGGGAACGGTCGTTCACGGAGCGCAGCGCGGCGCCGGTCGCGGAGGAAGTGGAACACGCCGCCAGTCTAGCGGCGCTCAGATGGCGAGCTGCTGCAAGATCGCGCTCGCGGGCATGGCGCCGCTCACGCGCTTCGCTTCCTTGCCGTGCTCGAAGAGGATCATCGTGGGAATGCTGCGGATGGCGAACCGGGCTGCCACCTGCTGGAGCGCCTCGGTGTCGACCTTCGCGACCACCACCTTGCCGGCGCGCTCGACCGCCACCTTCGCGAGCTCGGGTGCGACCGCACGAAAGGTGCGGCGCGCCTTCGAGGCGTCAAGGCCCGCCGCCGCCGCCGCGCGAATCGATGCGACATCGCGCACTGAACTCCGGTCCTCTCAGGCCGTTCGTACGGGCATGAAGACCTCGTGGTCTGCCGCGCTCGTGTGTCTCTCCTGCTTCACGCCGGCCCTCGCGCTGGCCGACGAAGCTCCACCTGCGCCGGAGCCGAGCGCGCCGCTCGCGCGCCCCGCGGCCGACGCTCCGCCGCTGGAGTCGGTGTACACGCGCCGCGGTCCGCTCGGCCCGATCAAGCTCGGCATCCTCGGTGGAATCGGTGTCCCGGACGGCCTGCAGCTCGGCCTCACGGCGCGCGGCTTCGGCCGTTTCGGCGTGGGCGTCACCCTGGGCTCGCTTCCCACGATGGCCGTGCCCGGCGTGCAGGGCGCCTCGCTGGTGCGTGTCTCCGGCGAGGCGTATGCGCGCTTCTATCCGTTCAAGGGAGCGTTCTTCATCGGGGCTGGCGTGGGCGCGATGCAGATGAAGGGCTCGACCGAGCAGACGGTGCAAGCGTTCAACCAGGACCAGCACGCCGAAGCCCATGCCTACGCCCGCTCCGTCTACGTCTCACCGCAGATCGGCTTTCTCTGGCTGACGCGTATGGGGTTCACGTTCGGCACCGACCTCGGCGCGCAGATCCCGATCGTCACCACCGACGTCACCTACGACGCCGAGAAGTTCGGTCTCGTGACGCCGGTCGAGGGCAAAGGAAGCCTGGCGAACGCGATGCGCTTCGCCTCGTCGATGCCGGTGCCGGTCGTGAACCTGCTGCGCATCGGATACGTGCTGTGAAGATCTCCCGAGACTCGCGAGGAACGAACATGAAGATCTCGATGATGGTCCCTGCGCTCGCGCTCGGCACGCTGGTCATCGCGTGTGGCACGAGCCCCGCGGCGCAGACCGTGATCTGCACCGATTTCCAGGTGGGCGCCGACCTCTCGCAGACCGACTTCGACGTGCCGGCCAAGCTGGCGCCGGCCTACACCTCGCTGGCGCAGGCCACGAGCGACATCTCGCTGGTCTCGGCGCAGCTCCTCTCGGACGTCAGCGCCGCGTGCGGCGAGCTCGCCGTCGATCTCGGCGGCCGCGCCGACGACCCGCGCCTCACCGGCAAGCTCGACGCCGACCGCGCGAGGGTCCTCTGCTCCATCGCTGCCGACCGCATCGGCGCGATGAAGGCTCGGCTGGATGCTGCGAAGGTCGTGGTGCGGATCGTGGAGACGCAGTGCACCGTCGACACCGCGTTCCAGGTCGACTGCGAGAGCAAGTGCCAGGCCTCGCCGACCTGCGTCGAACCGGGCGCGATCGAGCGCTGCCCGGCGGAGGACCGCGAGGGGGTCTGCGTCGGCGACTGCACCGGCGTGTGCCGCGGGACCGAGGAGGCGCCCGTCGCGTGCGAGGGCACCTGCGACGGCGCCTGCGGCGGCACCTGCGACGGCGACGACACCTGCCAAGGCCCCGGCTGCACCTGCAGCGGCACCTGCAGCGGCGCCTGCAGCGGTAGCTGCACGACCGCGCCCGGGAGCGCGCTCGCCTGCGCCGGCCTGTGCCGCGGCGGCTGCAGCATCCCCGTGGAAGGCGCGAGCTGCGCCGGACCGCTGGCCGCGCCGCGCTGCCAGGGCGACGCCGATTGTCAGCACGGCTGCGAGGCGAGCGCCGCGGCGCGCGCCGACTGCCGCGACGGTGCGCTCTCGATCGTCGTCGACAGCACGAAGATCGATCCCGAGCTCGCGCGCATCGTCCGCAGCCTCGAGCGCAACCTGCCGGTGCTGTTCCTCGCCGCGCGGGGCCGCGCCAAGGCGCTCTCCGAGCAGTCGTCGGCGCTCACCGACGCCGCCGGCCACATCCTCGCGCACGGCGATCAGCTCGGGCAGAAGGCCGCCGCCTGCGGCCTGCTCATCGGCACCACCGGCGAGCAAGCCAGCAAGAACCTCACCTCCGCGCTCGACGGCTCGAAGAAGGTCGCCGCCGCCATCGGCAACAAGTGACGAGCGCTCAGCCGAGGCGCTCGAGCACTGCAACCACGTGCTCGGGGCAGCGCTCGCAGAGCTTCTGCAGCCGCGTGGCCTCGAAGAACGCCACCGTGGTGCCGGGCCGCGCGATCGCGGCCACGCTGGGCGCGATGTGGTGGATGGCGTCGCGTACGCCGTAGAACGAGTCGGCCTCGATCACGCCCACCGGCTTGTCGGTGTTTCCGTCCGCGTAGAGCGCGATGCTCCCGCGCGCGACCAGGCACGCCGAGCTCGGGATCTCGTTCGCCGGGAGGAGCAGCGTCTCGTCGGAGAAGGTCTCGAGGCGCTGGATGCACGAGAGCATCTCGTCGCGCACCTGGACGTCGAGCTGGCCCATCGTCTCGTGCATCGAGAAGAAGGAGTCGATGCGGTGCAGCTGCTTGGTCTCGGCGATGCGCTGGCCGAAGGCGAGGTCCTCTTCCATCAGCGCACGGACGATCGGCGCAGGGCAGATCCACACCTCGCTCACGCGCTGCGCCCGCAGCGACGCCATGCAGCGCGGCGCGGCGCCGGGGCCGCCGAGCACGCTCGACTCGCCGAGCAGCCAGCCCGGGAAGCAGCAGCGCACGAGCCACGAGCCGCCCTCGGGCTTCTCCAGCCACACCCCCACCAGGCCGCTCTTCACCACGAAGACCTGGAGCGACGGGTCGCCCTCGTTCACCAGCGTCTCGCCGGGCGCGAGCGTGCGCAGCGTGAGGTGCGGCTCGAGCTTGTCGCGCAGCGCCATCGGCAGCCCGGCAAAGCTCCGCGCCTCGAAGAGATCCGCGAACGGCTTGAGGCGCTGGCGGCTCTGCTCGAGCAGGAGCTGCACGGGGGAGCCGGCGAAGGCCTCGCGGCCGACGATCTCGAGCGCGAGGGTCGCCGCCTTCTCCAGCGAGTCGAGGTCGAAGCGATCGGCGAACTCGCGCGCCGAGGCCTCGAGATAGCCCTTGGCGAGGGCGGGCTCGCCCAGGCTCAGCTCCACCGCCGCCATGGTGAGCAGCGTGCGACCGCGGCCGTCGTGGTCGGTGAGGAGCCGCGGGAGGAGCTCGCGCGCCTCGTTGAGCGACGCGGGGTCGCCGCGCCCGATGGCGGCGGCGATGCGCACCTCGAGCGGCTCCTCGATCTCGGAGAGCATGTCGAGGTCGTCGTCGCCGTCGTCCTC
The DNA here is from genome assembly GCA_043736975.1 of Polyangiaceae bacterium. Lineage (GTDB taxonomy): Bacteria > Myxococcota_A > Polyangia > Polyangiales > Polyangiaceae > Labilithrix. Next base: position 5,487 of record JAYTBL010000571.1, on the reverse strand, counting down.
GCCGAGGTCGCCGCCGAAGTCCGCCAGCTCGTCGGGCGGGCTGGCTGGCATGCGCGCCTCGCTCTCGGCGCGCTTCACCGCCTCGATGACGTGCTCGGCGGTGAGCTTTGGAGTGATCCCCCCCGCGTCGTCCATGGTGAGGTCGGCGACGTGCAGGTCGCCGCGCTGCGCAGCGAGCACCACCGTCACGACCCAGGCATCACCGGCGACGCGGCGCACGCGCCGCACGTCGCGCACGTCGAGGAGGCGGCCGAAGCCCTCGCGCAGCGACTCCGAGACTTTTTTCCAGACTTGCTCCCGGGTCACGACACGAAGATATCACGCCTCGCCGAGGACCCCGTCGATGACCCTGGGCCGCAGCCGTGTGACACTACCGGCATGCCGAACCGCGTCGATGCCCTGACGACGCTCGCGCTCGCGCTCGCGGCGAGCGGGCTCGTGGTGCTGGCCTCGTGCTCGTCGACGACCACCGAGGCCCTCGCCCCGCCGGCGGGCGACGGCGCGGCCGACGCTCCGGCGCCCCAAGACGACGCCGGGACGGACGCCGCGCGCGTGCAGGGCTGTCCCGGCGAGACGCCGCCCACCTATCCGTGGCAGGCGCCCGTGGCCGCGGTGGGGAGCGCCTGCAGCGAGACTGATCTCTCGGCCCTCGCGACCGCCATCGCGAAGAGGACGGTGGTCGTGGCGGCGGACATCACCGGGGCGCTCGGTCCGGCGTGCGCGGCGTGCGCGGTCGGCCGCGTCGGGGACGCGAGCTGGCGCGCCGTCGTCGTCGGCCACGAGGGGTACATCGGCAACGTCGGCGGCTGCGCGGTGCGCCTCGGCGCGACCGAGGTCTGCGGCGCGGCGATCGATCGACTCTCGACCTGCCTCATCGTGGGCTGCGCGGGCTGCGCCGACCGCCGCGCCCAGGATGCGTGCTCGGACCAGCTCACCGCGGTCGACGCCCCGTGCGCCGCGGCGCTGGTGACCATGCGCAAGCAGTGCCCGGCGAAGACGCTCGCCGGCGCCTTCGACACCAACGGCGCGTGCCAGTCGTTGGTCGAGACGACCCGGCTGTTCTGCGGTCCGCGCGACGGCGGGTGAGGGCTCGCGATCGAGCGGAAGGTCGGGTAGCTCACCGCGCGTCGCGGGCGCAGCGGAAGCCGACGAGCTCGCTGGTCGCGAAGCGCTCGTCCTCGATGAAGCTGCGGAGGGCGGCGCGGAGGAGCGTCCCCTCGTCACGGTAGGAGCCGCCGCGCAGGCTGCGCGCGACCGGCGTCTCGGGGGGATCGCGCTCGCAGACCGGGTCGACGAAGACGCCGACGCCCCAGCACGTCGAGCCGCCAGGACGGAAACGGTCGACCACCAGCTCGCGCAGGTTGCCGGCGAGATCGACGACCTCGGCCGCGCCGAAGCGCACGCGGTCGCGTGCCGCGCTGCCGGCGCGCCGGGGGCGCGTGCGTTCGGGGCAGCTCTCGCCACCTCCGTGCACCGCGTCCGCGCAGGATGGGACGTCGCCACCCCACGGGAAGCCGCGGCTCTCGAGCGCTCCCGCCGCGTACTCGTACTCCGCCTCGGTGGGCAGGCGCTTGCCGACTTTCGTGCAGAATGCACGCGCCCGCTGCCAGGAGAGGCAGTTCACCGGGAGGTCGTCGGCGTCTCCGGTAGCTGCGGTATACACGCATTCGGGACGCGCGGGGTTCGCCTCCACGGGATCGTCGACGACGCGCGCCACGCGCGCCGCGCGCAGCTGGGCGACCGTCACCTCGGCGCGGTCGAGGAAGAACGGGGAGAGGACCACCACGCGCTCCGCCGTGCCGTCGGTCTCGCGGGGATCGAGGATGTCGAGGCGCGGGTTGCCCATCCAGAACGCCCCGCCGGGCACGCACGCCTCGTCGGGCTGCGCGTCGCCGACGCACGAGACGACGCGCGCACCCGCGAACGTGCCGACCACGCCCGCGGCGGGCGGTCCTGGCTGCGCGGGCACCGGCGCGTCGAGCGAGCCGCGCGCGACGCCGAGCTCGGCGAGCGGGAGGAGGACCGTGACCTCGATGAGGCCCGATCCGGCGATCGCGGGCAGCGCCACCACGCGCTCCAGCGTGGAGCCGCGGCGCGGCTCGCCGCTCGCCGTACCGCCGCTGCGGAACACGCGCACCCGGGCGCGGTAGCCGGTCTCGCCCGGCTGCGGAAAGACGCCGAACGAGGCCTCGCCGCGCTGCATCCGGTCGTCGTCGATCGCGAACTCGCGCGTGCACCCCGCGCACGCGTCGTTCGCGCCCGGAGGGAAGACCTCGACGCGCAGGCGATCGAAGAGCGACCGCGAGCCCGCCGCGCCGACCGGCGCGTCGGTGGTCACGAAGATCACCAGCTGTCCGAAGGGCGGCAAGGTGCGCGCGCACGAGGGGGCGAGCGCGGTGATCGCGAACATCACGCCCAGCGCCGCGCCTCTGCCGATCCCTCTCATGGCGCATACACGCAGCGGAACCCGATGAAGGAGGCCGCCTTGCTCGCCGCGGTCCGCGCCGCGCTCCGGACGTTGATGGCGGTCGAGGCCCAGGCACCGCCACGGACGACGTGCGCGGTCGCGCGCGGATCGAGGCTCACCGGGTCGACCTCGCGCCAGCCGGCACTCTCGTACCCGCGCGGCGCGTCGCGCATCCATTCGGCGACGCCCCCGCCCAGCCCGCGTACGCCGACCGCCGCGAGGTCGCCCGGCGCCAGCGGCGTGCCGTCGCCGTTCGCGGCGGCGCGCGGGCCGCTGCCCGCGGCGGCCTCGCAGCTGCCGGGGAGACCCGCTAGCGCGAGGCGCCCGTAGATCGCGCGCGCGCAGTCCGGCGCGTCGTCGCCCCAGGGAAACGTCGTGGTGCCGGCGCGCCCCGCCGAGGTGGCGGCGTACTCCCACTGCGCCTCGGTCGGCAGATCGCCGCCCGCGCGCTGGCAGTACGCGCGTGCCGTCGACCAGGTCACGCAGGTCATCGCGTACGCCTCGCGACCGCGTGGCGTCGCGCTGTACGCGCAGGTCGTCTTCGCGGTCGTACCGAGCTCGCCTTCGGTGACGCCCGGGAGATCCGGGGGAACGAACCCGCGCGCCACGGCGCCGCGGAACCTGGCCACGGTGATCTCGTCGCGATCGATCGTGAACGTCGAGACCCGCGCGAGGCGCTGCGGCGCCGGAGGCAGCGCGGGGTCGGGAACGATCTGCAGATCCTCGGAGCCGAGGAGGAACGCGCCGCCCTCGACGCACGGTCGCTCGCTCGGTCCGGGGCTGGCGCACGGCGTCCGCGCCGCGCTCCCCGCGCTGCTGGCCGTGGGGAGGGACAACTCCGGCTCGAGCGAAGACGCGGCGACGGGCTCGAGCGTCCCTTCGCCCTCGAGGCACGAGGCGTACGCGCCTGGCTCGAGACGCGCGGGGACGCCGGCGCACGAGGCGCGCGCCGTGATCTGCAAGCGCGCTCGCTCGCCGGGGCGCAGCACGACGAGGGAGAGACGGTCCACGGCGAGGAGCGGCTCGGGCTCGCTGGGAGGGGTCACGTCGGCGCCGCCCACGACCAGGCGCGCCGGACCGGTCGCGTCCCTCGTACGTCCACCGTGGACGCGCACGCGCACCACGACGGCGCGGTCGCGCGTGTCGTCCGCGGCCTGGATGCTGAAGCTCGCCGGCCAGTCGCGCGGATCGCGAAGCGCGATCTCGCGGGACTCGATCCACGCTCCGTCGACCTCGTAGGTGTCGACGCGCAGCACCGAGGCCACCCGCGGCACCGGCAGATCGGTGTCGACCACGACCACCACCTCGCCGAGCGGGGGTAGCACGCGCGGGCCGCACGCCGCGGTCGCGAGCGCGGTGACGACGACCCGCGCGAGCCGGCTCAGGGCGTGCGCAGCACCCACCCCAGGCCTCCGCCGTTTGCCGCGGGCCGCTCCGGATCGGGCCGCGTCGCGAAGTAGGTGATCACCGCCGCCGAGGCGACCACGCCGCCCGCGACCGTCCAGAACCACCACTGCTTCGTGAGCGGCGTGGTCTCCGGGGCGAGCTGCGCCGAGAGCTCGACGCGTCCCCCGGGCTCCAGCACGGCGTCGGTGACGAAGCCCACGAACCCCGCCTTGCGCACCTCGACATGGTAGCGGCCGCCCGGGCGGCGCACCGTCAGAGGCGCGATCCCGACGTCGATCCCCTCGACCGCCACCGCGGCGCCGGCGCGGCTCGCGCGGACCTCGATCGCGCCGTCGAGGCGGGTCAGCGCCAGATCGAGCTCGCTCGGCTGTCCCTTCGCGAAGGCCTCGCGGCGCACGATGTCCTGAAAGCCCGGCCGCGCGAAGACCAGGACGTGCACGCCGGGATCGACCTCGAGCGAGAAGCGCCCCGCCGGTGGCGCGGCGCCCGGCCCCGGCGCCGCGAGCCCCGCGGTGAGCATCGGCGTCGGGCCTTCGGCGGTGATCTCGAGCGGCCTCCCGTCGAGCGTGATGGTGGCGGAGGCCGGCTCGAGATGCACGGGCACGACCACCAGCAGCCCCGCGATCTCGGCCAGGAAGGCCTCGAGGTCCCCGCGGATCGCCTCGGGCAGGCGGTCCTGCGGCGCGGCCTTGTCGAGCTCGCGGACGAGGAGCAGCGTGCGGCGTGCGCGCGTGTAGCTCCCGAGCGCGCGTTCGCAGGCGCCGATGTTGAAGAGCGTCACCGGATGGCGCACCAGCGCGAAGCTGCGCTCGAAGGCGGCGAGCGCCTCGGACCAGTTCGCGGAGCGCACCGACGCGGCGCCCGCGGCGAACTGCTGGCGCGCCTCCTCCTGCGGCGTGCTCGCGTGCGCCGCGCGCGCGCTGGTAAGCGCCGCCGCGAGCACGATCCCGACCACGACCGAAGAGCGCCCGCCGACGCCGCCCAGCATCACGCCTCGCCGAGGACCCAGTCGAGCGTGCGGACGCCGATGATCGCGACCATCGGGTCGGGCTCGTTGGGGGCGCCGCGCTCGTGGGCGAGGGCATAGGCGGCGAGCCCGTCGCGCAGCTCGCCCTCGGCGCGGAGCGTGAGCTTCTCGATCGCCGCCTTGGCCTCGGGGATCGAGCCGTCGCCAAGGACGCCGTGCTCGGCGATGAGGCGCGTGGCGATCCCCAGGCTGGCGGCGGTGGGGCGCGCGCCGAGGCGGAGGAGCGCCCAGAGGAGCACGAGCGCGCCGATAACGCGGCCCTCGATGTCGTCGCACTCGTCGTCGGTGAGCTCGCCGACGGGGCGATCGAGGAGCGCGCGTTCGTCGGGCAGGATCGCCTCCTCGAGCCCGAGCTGCCCGAGCCGCGAGACCCAGGCCCGCCGCACGGCATCGAGCTCCGCGACCGGATCCTCCTCGTCGAGCTCGAGGCCGAGCCGCTGGAGGAGCAGCTCGAGACACAGGCTTCGCTTCGCCACCTCGGTCGCAGTCTTCACGGACATCGGCCAGGGACCTAACCCAGCTCTCGTCACGCGGGAAGCAAGCTCGCTCGGCGAGGCCCCGCATGGCCTGGCGCGCTAGCGCTTTC
>JAYTBL010000570.1:0-9293 GCA_043736975.1 Polyangiaceae bacterium | reverse complement strand
CGGCGAGGCCATCGAGGAAGAACACCGGCACGAAGACCAGCACCACCACCAGGCTCGCGTAGACCACCGCGCTCCGCACCTCGAGCGAGGCCTCGAGCACCACCCGCACCACCGGCCGCGGCTGCGCGAGCCCCGCGTTCTGCTGGAGCCGGCGCAGGATGTTCTCGACGTCGATGATCGCGTCGTCGACCACCTCGCCCAGCGCGATGGCGAGGCCGGCGATGGCCATCGTGTTCAGCGTGAGCCCCAGCCAGTGCATCACCAGCGCGGCAGCGACCAGCGAGAGCGGGATCGACACCACGCTCACCACCGCGGTGCGCCAGTCGTAGAGGAACACCGTCAGCACCAGGATCACCAGCAGACAGCCGATCCCCAGCGCCTCGCCGAGATTGACCAGCGAGCGCTCGACGAACGTCGCAGGCCGGAAGATCGCCGGATCGTAGGCGATGCCCGGCGTCGCAGCGCCGATCTCGCGGAGCGCGGCCTCGACGCGCCTCGTCACGTCGAGCGTGTTGCCCCAGGGCTGCTTCTCGACGATCAGCAGGAGGCCAGCCTTGCCGTTGATCACGGCGTCGCCGATGGGCGGCGGGAACGATTCGTCGACCGACGCGACGTCGCCCAGGCGCACCGCGGTCCCGCTGCGCGTGCGCAGGACGAGGTCGGAGAGCGAGGCCTTCCCTTCCAGCCCCGGCTCGTGCACCACCGCGAGCCGCTGGTTCGCGGTGTCGACGAAGCCGCCGGCGCTGGGGCGCAGCGCGGCCGAGAGCGCGGCGGTCACGTCGTCGACGTTCAGTCCCAGGCCGCGCAGCCGCTCGGGATCGATCTGCACGCGCAGCTGGCGATCGCGCTGGCCCCAGATCGCGACGTTCGCCACGCCCGGCACCGCCAGCAGCTTCGGTCGGACCGTCCAGCGGATGGCATCGGAGAGCTCCATCTGCGAGAGCGTCTGCGAGGTGACGCCCACCTTGAGCACGCGGCTCGTCGCGGAGAGCGGCGAGAGCATCACCGGCGGCCGCGCGGCCTGCGGCAGCTGCGTCGTCACGCGCCCCAGCCGCTCCTGGAGGAGCTGGCGCGCCTGGAAGATGTCGGTGCCGTCCTCGAAGAAGATCACCACCGAGGAGAGGCCGAGCACGCTCTTCGAGCGCAGCGTCTTCAGGCGCGGCGTGCCGTTGAGCGCGTTCTCCACGGGCTGCGTGACCAGCTGCTCCACCTCGAGCGTCGAGAGGCCCGGGGCCTCGGTCTGGATCTCGACCAGCGGCGGCGCGAACTCGGGGAACGCATCGACCTTGGTGGCCCGCAGCGCGACGTAGCCCACCACCAGGAGCGCGAGCGCGCCGAGCATCACCGCCCACCGGAGGCGCAGACAGAGCGCGATGAGCGCGCTCACTTGCCTCCCCCGAGCTCGAAGCCCCACAGCTCGGCGGCGCCGGTGCGCACGACCGGCAGGCCCACCTCGAGGCCGCGGGCGATGAGCGCCTCGTCACCCGCGACGCGCGTGACGTCGACGCGGCGCCGCGCGAACACCTGCGCGCCCTGCGCCTCGTAGACCCACGCGCCGCCGTGCGCGTCGCGTACCACGGCCGAGGCCGGCACCACCAGCGAGGGCCCCTCGTCCTGGTACGTGAGCTCGACCTCGACACGCTCGCCCTGACGGAACACCGCAGACGCGCCGAGCTCGTAGGTGAGGTCGACGGTCGACGTGAGCGGGTCGGCGACAGGCGGCGCCGCGGCGCGCAGGACCTCGTGGGCCTCGTCGCTGCCGAACGCGAAGACCGACGCCGTCGCGTCCTCACGGATGCGCCGCGCCTCGCCGACGAAGATCGGCACGCGCACCCACAGCGCGCTGGTGCCCACCACCTCGACGAGCATCGCGCCTGCGGCCACGCTCTGGCCGGGGCTCGCGCCGACCTGCCGGACCACGCCATCGTGCGGCGCGCGGATGGTGACCGAGACGTCGGCCCCGAGCGGTGACGTGATCATGCTCGAGGCGCGCTGCTTCGCGGCATCGAGGTCGGCCTTCGCGACGTCGTGCTCGGCGCGCGCCTCCTCCACCGCGCGCGGGGTGCCCGCGCCGTCGGCCAGCACCTTCTCGGCGCGCGCGAGCTTCGCGCTCGCGGCGGTGAAGCGGGCCTCGGCGGCGATCGCCACGCGGTCGGCCTGGCCGCGGAGATCGCGATCGACCGGCGCCAGCGGGATCAGCGTGACCAGCGGATCCCCGCGCTTCACCGCGGTCCCGCTCTTCGTGGCCTTGGCGGTGGAGGAGACGGTCGCGGCGACGGGCGACGTAAGAAAGAGCGCTCCCCCCGAAGGCACCACCACCTCGCCGCCGCGCCGGGCCTTGTGCGGAACCGTCTTTTGCGTGACGTTCGCGACCGCGATGCCGAGCCGGGCGGCAGCCTCGGGGGTGAGGCGAACGCGTACCAGATCGGCCTCCGTCACCTTGCGATCGGCGGACGCCACGGGCGGCGCCTTGGAGGTCGAGGGCGCCGAGCGGCACGACAAGGAAGCCGTGAGCAGCGCCACCAGCAACGACGCGCGACTCATCCGACCTGCCTCCGGCCCACCGCTCGCCCCAGCGCCGCGCTGGCGCGCAGCACCTCGGTCTCGAGATCGAGCGCGCGCAGCTTCGCGTCCTGCGCGCGCCGCGTGGAGTCGAGCACCAGCAGGTACGACTCGCTGCCGCTCTGGTACGCGCGCAGCGAGGACGCCACGTTCGCGTCGAGGAGCACGAGGATCTTCTCGCGCCACGGCGCGAGCGAGGCGAGGGCCTGCGCGAGCTGCTCGCGCGCGAGCCTCACCTCGGTGGCGACGTCGTCGCGGACCATCACGTAGCGGAACGCGGCCTGGCTCAGCTCCGCTTGGGCGCGCTTTCGCCCGCCGGGGTTCCAGTTGAAGATCGGGATGTCGAGCTGGGCGCCCGGGAGCACGAACGAAGGCGCGCCGCCGCGCGGGCCCACCGGCTTCACGTCGAGGCGCGCGAACAGCTGGAGGATCTTGGTCGTCTCCCAGCCGAGCCGCGAGCCGGCGGCCTCGATGGCCATCTCGGCGCCGCGGACGTCGGGGCGAGCGGCGAAGGCCTCCTTCACCAGATCGTCGGCGGGCTGCGGCTCGCCGGTAGCGATCGGCGCCTGAGCCACGCGGAGGCGCGACCCGAGCGGGCTCTGCGCGAGGCCGACCACGCGACGAAGACGCTCTTGCGCGAGGCGCTCGTCGCTCTCGGCGCGGCGCAGCGCATCGGCCGCGGTGAAGGTATCGGCCTCGGCCGCGCGGACCTCGAGCTCGCTGGCATCGCCCGCACGCTGCCGCGCGATCGTCAGCTTGCTGATGTTCTGCCAGGTCTGCTCGATCTCGCGCCGCAGCGTGACGCGCCGCGCCGCCACCATCGCCTCGGCGTGCGCGAGGCGCGCGTCGCGCACCAGGTCGAGCGCCACCTCGACCAGCGCGCGCGCGGTGCGCTCGACGTCGGCCTTCGCTGCCGCCACGCGATACGGGCGCTGGATCAGGACGGCGATCGGATACGTCGCGCTGAGCTCGGCCTGTCGCGGGCCGATGGGCAGGAGCAGCGAGAGCGTCGGGTTCGGGAGCGCGCCCGCCTCCGCGAGGTCGGCGCGCGAGAAGCCGAGGCGCGTCAGCTCCACCTGGAAGCGTGCGCTGTTCCACAGCGCCGTGGCGACGGCATCGTCTGCGGTCACCGCCTCGATCTGCGCGACGCGCGGCGGCAAGCTGGGCGCGGCGACCTTCTCGGGACCGATCCCGTGCCCCGTCGTATCGACGACGGCGCGGTCCACCCAGGCCCGATCGTACGAGGAAGACGCGCAGCCCGTCGCCGACAGCGTGAGGAGCGAGAATGCTTTCAGCCGCCAAGCCATCCGCGGAGCATCATCCATCCACCTGAACGGGACCTTAACGGGCGCGCGGGCGCGGGCCGCGCCTCGGCTATGCTCGGCGCGTGCATGTCCTCGTCGTGGACGACCACGCAGAGCTCCGCGACCTGGTGACGACGTCGCTCGAGCGCGACGGACACCGCGTCACCGCCGCGAAGAGCGTCGCCGATGCCTCGGCGCGCCTGGCGGCAGGCAAGTTCGATGTCATGGTCCTCGATCTCGGCCTGCCCGATGGATCAGGCCTCGAGGTGTGCCGCAATCTTCGCGAGAGCGGGAGCGCCATGCCGATCCTCATCCTGACCGCGCGGCGGGCGGTGGTGCAGCGGGTCGAGGGCCTCGACGCGGGGGCGGACGATTTTCTCGCGAAGCCGTTTGCGATCGCCGAGCTCCGCGCCCGCGTTCGCGCGCTGGGCCGGCGCGCCGCGATCCCTTCGGCCCGCGCGTGGTCGCAGGGAGACATCGCGCTCGACTTCGCGAGGCGCCGCGCGACGGTCGCCGCGCGCGAGGTGCCGCTCACCGCGAAGGAGTGGGGAATCCTCGAGGTCCTCGCGTCCGCGGAAGGTCGCGTGGTGACGCGCGCACGCATCATCGACGAGGTGTGGAGCGAGGGCGACGAGTCGGCCGCGGCCAGCCTCGACGTTCTGATGACGCGCATCCGCAAGAAGCTCGGCGCGGACGCGGTGCGCACGGTTCGCGGCGAGGGCTACGCCCTTGGGTGAGTGGCGCAGCGCGTCGCTCCGCGCGAGGATCGCGCTGGCGGCGGCCACCGCGGCCACGCTGGTCGGGCTGGTGGCGGCGGGCGTCGCCGCGCTGCTCGTCGATCGGCTCGACGAGCTCGCGCATGATCGCCGTCTCGGCGACGCCGCGCTGCTCATCCAGGGCGAGATGGGCGCCGAGGGCGGCGACCCGCGCAAGCACGTCGACGACGAGGCGCTCGAGGTGGCGGCGGTCGGACTGCGCATGGCGCTGTTCGAGAGCGGCCGCCGCACCGCCGGTGCCGCCGAGGTCGTCCTGGTCCCCGAAGGCTGCTCGTCGCGCACCGACGCCGCCGGGCAATGGCGAGCGTGCGCGGTCGGCCCAGCGGAGCGGCGCGTGGTGGTGGCGGCGCTGCGTGACGCTGGCACCGGCCGCAGCCGCGTGCTCCTCCTCGCGATCGCCGCCGCGACCATCTTCGCGGCGCTGGTCAGCGCGCTCCTCGGCCGGGCGCTGGCCCGCTGGTCGCTCCTCCCGCTCACCGAGCTCGGCGAGCGCATCGCCATGATCAAGGACCGCGCGGGCGACGCCGATCTCGGTCCGCCCAGCGACACCGAGGAGGTGGAGATCCTGAGGCGCACGGTGCGCGGCCTGCTCGATCGCCTCGGCGAGGCCTTCGAGCGCTCGCGCGGCTTCGCGGCGTCCGCCGCGCACGAGCTGCGGACACCGCTCACGACGATCATCGCGGAGCTCGAGCTCGCCGCGGAGGCGTCTCCGGCCACCGCCGAGTCGCTGGCGCGCGCGCGCCGCACCGCCGGCCGCTTGACGGTGCTCATCGAGCGCCTCCTCCTGATCGCGAGCGGCGAAGCCGCCGCGCTCGCGATGGACGACGTCGCGCTCGAGGACATCGTGCGCGAGACCATCGCCGCTCGCCCGGAGGCCGACCGCGCGCGCCTCGAGGGCACCTATGCCGCGAGCGGCATGGTGCGCGGCGACGACGCGCTGCTCCGCATCGTGGTGGACAACCTGATCGACAACGCCCTGAAGTACGCGCCCGAAGGGCTCGTGCACGTGGACGTGACCGAGGAAGGCGGGGTGGTCGCGATCCGAGTGACCGACGAGGGCGAAGGCATCGACCCCGGCGACGCCGAGCGCCTCCTCCTGCCGTTCGCGCGCGGCCGCGACACGTCCGTGCCGGGGCATGGCCTCGGTCTCGCGATCGTCGCCGATGCCGTGCGGCTCCACGGCGGCGAGGTTCGCTTCGTCGCGCGAAGCGTCGGAACCGTGGTCCAGATCACGCTGCCGGCGTGGGCCGCTCGGCCCCCGCGCAGCGAGTCGATGGGAGCGAACCGCAATGCCGCGCCACGCGCCGGCCGGTGACCGACGCCGCGACGCCAATCGCTACGGCGAGGGTTGTGCCGCGCGCCAAGGTCGCCTCCGCCGACGTGGAGCGCGCCGGTCGCGTGATGCGACATCGCATCCATTTGACGAGCGAAGGGAGTTTTTCGCACCGCGGGGCGGTGACGCGCGCGAGAACTCGTACGGGGCATTCCCGTGACGAACGATCGGATGAACATGCGACGAGCTCTCCTGACACTCCTGGCGCTGTCGGTCACCGCGCTGTGCGCCGCCCCGGCCGCAGCGCAAACCCCCACCCCCACGGCGCCCGCCGCCACGGACGCACCAAAGCCAGGCGACGCCACGCTCGACACGAACCCGGCCGCCGTGCAGGAGGCCATCGACGACCCGGAGCGCAAGCGCTCGGTGGAGCCGAAACCCTCGCTGCCGCCGGCGTCGAAGGCGACCTTCGACTCGGACCCCGTCGCCGACGGCGCGATCATCGGGATCTCCATCGGCGCCGCGGGCCTCCTCGAGCTCATCAACGGCACCGGCGAGGTGCGCCCGCAGCAGGTCCCGCAGAACTTCGATCGCCAGAGCCTGCTCGGCATCGACCGCGGCGCGCTCTCGCAGACCCTCGACAAGAATGCCGGGCTTCGCTCGAATTTCGGTCTGTACGCGGCGGTCGCCTTCGCGGTCGTCGATCCCATCGTGAGCGGCTTCCGTGAGGACAGCGTGCAGGCGGGCCTGGTCGACGCCATCATGTACGCCGAGACGGTCTCACTGACCTACGGGATCACGAACTTCGTCAAGGTCGCGGTCCGGCGTCCGCGACCGAACGCGTACCTCGACGCCGAGGCGAACAAGAACAACCCGAGCTACTCCAACACCAGTACCGACAGCGCGCTCTCGTTCTTCTCCGGCCACGCTTCGCTCACCGCGAGCATCGGCGCCACCGCGACCTACCTGGCGTTCGCCCGCTCCAAGGGCAAGCTCCGTCCTTGGCTGACGCTCCTCGTGGCCACCGCGGTCACCACCTTCACGTCGATCGAGCGGGTCCGCGCGGGCGACCACTTTCCCACCGACGTGATCGCCGGCGCCATCGCCGGCGCGGGCGTGGGCATCATCGTGCCCCACCTCCATCGCAGCGAGGACATCAAGCAGCGACGGATGTGGGTCGGGTTCGCGCCCCCGGAGCGCGGCGCGGAAGGCGGCTCGGTGACGCTGAGCGGGTTCTTCTGATCGCGGAGCCCCCCGTTGCGTCGCGTTTCTTGGTAGCGTGCGCGGTGGGAGTTAGTGCATGGGCGTGCTCGACATCAGCCTTCTGATCGTGATGCTCGGTGCCGTGGCGGCGATCGGGTACGCGCTCGGCCGTCGCGGTCGCCCGGAGGCTCCGGTGCCCGCCGACGAGCCGAAGGCGATGCGGCGCGAGAGCGCCCCGCCTGCAGCGCCCGCGGTGCCGGAGCCGGCAGCCGCGCCGGAGCCCGTCGCGAAGCTTCCAGTCATGAACCCGGAGGATGCGGAGGACGACATCGACGTGACGAAGGTCGGACAGGCCGCGACCGCGCCGCCGCCCTCGGTGCAGCGGAAGATCTACCACCCGCTCCTCCTGCCCATCGTGTTCGACGACGACGCAGAGCAGCCGGAGGACGCCGCCGAGACGATCTTCCTCGTGCACGCGACGGCGCAGACCGACACCGGTCTCCGTCGCAAGCACAACGAGGACAGCGTGCTCGTCTTCGACAAGGCGAACCTGTTCGTCGTGGCCGACGGCATGGGCGGCTACAAGGGGGGACGCCTCGCGAGCCAGCTCGTGATCAACACGATGGAGGAGGCCGCGAAGTCCGGCGAGTACGAGGGACCGCCGCACGAGGAGGTGCCCGCCGAGGCGAGCGAGCTCGCGCGCGCCATCCAGATGGCCAACGCCGAGATCCAGGAGACGGTCGGTCGCAAGCCAGATCTCGAGGGGATGGGCACCACGGTGTGCGCGGCGCGCTTCTCCGCCAACAAGAGCCGCCTCTACATCGGTCACGTCGGTGACAGCCGCTGCTATCGCCTGCGCGACGGCGTCTTCACCATGATGACCAACGACCACACGATGGCCGAGCACGGCGTGACGGGCCCCGAGTCCGCGCATCTCAGCCGCGCCGTCGGCATCTGGCCCACGGTGCCCATCGATCTGATCATGGCGAAGCCGCAGACCGGAGACGCCTACCTGATCTGCTCGGACGGCCTCACCAAGATGCTGAACGACGACATCATCGCGAACGTCCTCCGCACCGAGGACCATCCGAAGGCGGCGGTCGATCGGCTGATCCTGTTCGCGAACTCGCGCGGCGGTAAGGACAACATCACCGTCATCCTCGTGCGCGTCGTGCCGCCGAACTGGAAGCCGCGCTCACCTTCGTCCGACGAGCTGGTACCGCCGTGAAATGGGCCGCATCGAGCTCACGCTGAGGATCGAGGCGTCCGCGGCGCTGGTCTTCGACCTCGCGCGAGACATCGACGCCCACGTGGCTTCGACCCCCGGCACCGAGGAGCGCCCGGTCGCGCGGGGCGGCGGCAAGACCACCGGCCTGATGGAGCTCGGTGACGAGGTGACGTGGCGGGCTCGCCATCTCGGCGTCACGCAGGAGCTGACGAGCCGCATCACGGCGTTCGATCGCCCGCGCTACTTTCGCGACAGCATGGTGCGCGGCGCCTTCGCGAGGTTCGATCACGACCACTTCTTCGAGGAGCTCGCGCCCCGCTGCACGGTCATGCGCGACGTCTTCGACTTCGCCTCGCCCCTCGGACCGCTGGGCTGGCTGGCCGATGCGCTCTTCCTCGATCGCTACATGCGGCGCCTGCTCGAGACGCGGGGGCGCGTCCTCAAGGAGCTGGCCGAAAGGGCCGCGTGACCGATCCCTGCGCGCTATCCTCGGATCCGATGGTCGCCGCGCTCTCCGGGCTCTCGCACTTCGCTCCTACCGACGCCGATCAGCGGGTCGTGCTGCAGGGAATCCCGTGGCGTGACTACCTGTCGCTCAGCGATCTCTTCGTCGATCGCGCGGGCCTCCACCTCACGTACGTCGAAGGGACGCTCGAGATCATGACGACCTCGCCGCGCCACGAGCGGATCAAGACGCTCATCGCCCGCCTCCTCGAGCTTCATGCGCTGCTCCGCGGTGTGCCCATCACCGGCTTCGGGTCTGCGACCTACCGTCGCGAGGAGAAGGAGCGCGGTCTCGAGCCCGACGAGTGCTACTGCGTCGGCGGCGAAAAGCCCTACCCAGACCTGGCGATCGAGGTGGTGCTCACCTCAGGCGGCGTCAACAAGCTCGCCGTCTACGAAGGCCTCGGCGTTCGCGAAGTCTGGTTCTGGGAAGAAGGAACGTT
>JAYTBL010000569.1:0-3851 GCA_043736975.1 Polyangiaceae bacterium | reverse complement strand
CCGCCCCCGCCCCCGCACGTTGCTCGCGGTGGGCGTCGCGCTCGCCATGACCGCGTGCTCGCTGCTCGTGAACACCGACAAGGATCAGTGCGGCGCGGACAGCGACTGCGCCTCGTCCGCAGGCGCGGTCTGCCGCGAGGGCGTGTGCGTCCTCGCGGCGTCGCTGCCCGAGGCCGGCGGTGATGCGCCGAGCGACGGCCCCAACGGTCCCGACGGCGAAGCGGGCTGCACGCCGAAGATCCCCACCTCCGACCTCGACTTCCTCAACGAGAAGTGCGCGAGCTCGCAGTGCATCGACTTCGACAACTGCGCGCGGCTCGGCATCTGCGACGGCGGCCTGCCTCCTCTCGTCACCCCGCCCGTGGGCGGAATCTGAGCGCGATGAAGACCATGATCAAGACCACCTCGCTGCTCGTCGCCACCTCTCTCGTGCTGGTCGCCTCGGCCGCTTCGGCGCAGACCGCAAAGCCGCCCGCCGGGACCAACTGCGTCGATGCCGCGGCGGGCCGCGGCAACGTCGTCTACGTGACCGGCTCCACCGCGCTACGCCCCTTCCTCACCGCGCTCGCGCCGGTGGTCGCCGCCGACAACCCCTCCTACACCATCGTCTACCAGTCGCAGGGCTCCTGCGCGGGCGTGGCCGCGGCCTTCGACTCCGTCCTCGCGAAGCGCATCATCAAGGATGTCCCCGCCGCCGGAAGCAAGCCGGCGAACTACGCCATTTACTTCAACAACGACGGCACCGCGCAGGAGTGCTTCCTCGACACCACGGGCGCCGGCGAGACCGGCACCGACTGGCCGAACGTCGACCTTGGAATCTCCGACGTCTTTGCGAAGAGCTGCGGCTACGACGCCGCGCCCGCCGGGATCACCATCGCCGACTACTTCGGCCCCATCCAGCCCATGACGTTCGTCGTGCCTTCTGCGTCGAGCCAGCGCGTGATCAGCGCCGAGGCGGCGTACCTCGCGTTCGGGCTTGGCGGCGGCGGTAAGGCCGCGCCCTGGGTCGATCCCAGCCTCTTCTTCGTCAGGAACGCCGGCTCGGGGACGCAGCAGATGGTCGCGCGCGCCATCGGCGTCCCCGCCGACAAGTGGTGGGGCGTCGATCGCGGCGGCAGCGCCCAGGTCCGCAGCTTGCTCAAGGTGGTGCTCGACAAGGAGAACGCCGAGAAGTCGATCGGGATCGTGTCCACCGACATCGCCGACGAGGAGCGCTCGAACCTCCGGATCCTCGCCTTCAAGGCGAAGGGGCAAACCTGCGGGTACCTCCCCGACTCCACCCCGAACACGCGCGACAAGATCAACGTGCGCGACGGCCACTACCCCGTCTGGGGACCGGTGCATCTCTTCGCGCGCACCAGCGGCGGCATTCCCAGCACCGCGGCTGGCGCGTTCGTCGGTCGCTTCGCGACGGCGCGCATCGACAAGACGCTGCTCGACACCGAGATCTCGAGGGGCCTCGTTCCTCAGTGCGCGATGCGCGTCACGCGTACCGAGGAGATGGGACCCCTCGCGTCCTTCCAGCCGCAGTTCCAGTGCGGCTGCTACTTCGACTTCAAGGCGAACGGCGCGACGTCGTGCAAGGCTTGCACCGGCCCTGCGGAGTGCAACGGCGCCACGCCGGCCTGCAACTTCGGCTACTGCGAGGCGCGCTGAGCGAGCCCGGGCAGGCGCCGTAACCAAACTTTACGGCGCGCCGCGCAGCGCCCGCGGCGCGCACTGAATCGTTTGACGCGGCCGAGCGTCTTCTTCCTGTGGACCTCGGAAGATATCGCCTGGTTGCAGAGCTCGCTCGCGGCGGCATGGGCATCATCCACCTCGCGGAGTCGGTCGGACCCGGAGGCTTCGAGAAGCTCGTCGTCGTGAAGGTGCTCAAGCACGAGCTCGCGGACGATCCCGTCTACACTGCGATGTTCCTCGACGAGGCGCGCCTCGCCGCGCGCCTCACGCACCGCCACATCGTGCAGACCAACGAGGTCGGCTGCGAGGATGGCCAGTACTTCATGGCGCTCGAGCTGCTCGAGGGAGGCTCGCTCCACCAGGTTTGCAGGAAGCTCGGCCTTCGCGCGCTGCCCACGAACCTCGGGCTGCGCGTCCTCGTCGCCGTGCTCGACGCGCTCGAGCACGTGCACGGCCTCGCGGGGCGCGACGGCGCGCCGCTCGGCATCGTGCATCGCGACGTCAGCCCGCAGAACGTGTTTCTGACCTTCGACGGCGACGTCAAGCTCATCGACTTCGGCGTCGCGAAGAGCCGCGATCGCCGTGACGCTGCCGTCACGCAGGTCGGCGTGGTGAAGGGATCGATCCCGTACATGTCCCCGGACCACGTCGACGGCGCGAGCATCGACGGCCGCGCCGACGTGTTCGCGGTGGGCGTCATCCTCCGCGAGCTGCTGCTCGGCGAGCGGCTGTGGGGCGCCGTCGATGATCTCACGATGCTGCGCCGCCTCATCGCGCGCGATCTGCCGGCCTTCCCCGCCACGGCGGAGGTGCCGGAGGCGCTCCGCGCCGTCGCGGTCCGAGCGATGGCGCCGCGGCGCGAGGATCGCTTCTCCTCGGCGGCGGCGATGCGCGACGCGATCGCGGGGTACCTCGCCGAGGTCGATCCGCGCGGCTCGCTCGAGGACCTCGGGCCGTGGCTCGGCGCTGCGTTGAAGCAAGAGCGCGCGTCCTTCGCGGGCCTGGTGCGCCGAGGGCGCGCGAGCCTCACCGCCACCACGCCGCACGTGTGGCTGCCCTCGAACGATCTGCTGACGCGGGTGAGCGGCGTCCCGGGCTTCGCCCGGCCCGCTCCGCCTCGCTTGCCGTCCCTCCCCGCGAGGACCACCGCCGCGAAGCCGTCGCGGACGCGCACCGCGCTGGCCGGGATCATGTTCGCGGCGGCGCTGGCGCTCACCGGCTTCGGCCTGGCGCAGCCGGGCGGCGCCAGCGAGGCGCCCGAGGCCCGCGTCCCGCGCACCGCCGAGGACCCGGCCCCGACCACGCTCGTCACCTCGCTCGCGATCGCGACGCGCGAGCCGGAGCCCTCCACCGAGGTCGCTGCCGCCGCGGCCGCGGTAGGCAGCGACAGCACCTCGACCGCCTCCTCGATCCCCGCTTCGGTGCTCCACCAAGGTGTCCCGCCGAACCCGTACGACCCCGCAGAGTGACCTGCGCATGCACGGCGGGCGCAAGCGTTTTCTCGCCTCGCGCCCGAGGCCTCAGGCCTGAGGCCCGAGGCCTGCGCCGCAGGCGCTCTCCGCTGGCCGCGCGACGACGGACGGACTAGGTTTCGGCACAGATGTCGAACGTGAATCCGCCCGACCCGCCGCCTCCGCCTCCGCCTACGAGCGGCGCCCCGATGGGCAACGGAAACGGCCAGAGGATCCCGATCTCGATCCAGGACGAGATGCGCACCAGCTACCTCGATTACGCGATGAGCGTGATTGTGGGCCGCGCCCTGCCAGATGCGCGCGACGGCCTCAAGCCCGTTCACCGGCGCGTGTTGTTTGCGATGCACGAGCTGAACAACGACTGGAATCGCGCTTACAAAAAGTCTGCCCGTATCGTCGGCGACGTAATAGGTAAATACCATCCGCACGGCGACCAGTCGGTATACGACACTATTGTTCGCATGGCGCAGGACTTCTCCATGCGCCACATGTTGGTCGATGGGCAGGGTAACTTCGGTTCGGTGGACGGCGATAACGCGGCGGCCATGCGGTACACCGAAATCCGCCTGGCGAAGATCGCGCACGAACTCCTTGCCGATTTGGACAAGGAAACCGTAGATTTCGGCCCCAACTACGACGGTTCCGAAAGAGAACCTCTGGTTTTGCCCACCCGGCTACCCAATCTGCTGGTCAATGGTT
>JAYTBL010000568.1:0-9316 GCA_043736975.1 Polyangiaceae bacterium | reverse complement strand
CGTCGAGGGGTCGCCGTCGTCGCGAGGTCCGGTGCCCGTCGCGTCGTACGCGTTCTCCAGCAGCGCGGCGACGGCCAGCGCCAGCGCCGCGATCTCGGCCGCGACCTTGGTATCCTCGGGCAGGAGGTTCACCATCTGCACGTGCGTCTCGTCGCGGCCGAGCAGCGTCAGCGCCGCCAGGACGATGTCGCTGGGGAGAACCGGAAGGACGTCTCGCGCGTCGTCGCGCGTCACCGTGAGGAGGCGACCGGTGTGCGCGGTGATGCGGTCGACGCCCACGAGGCAGGCTTGCACGAGCGAGGTCCAGCGTTCGAGGCTCTCCGCCAGCGCGGGGGAGGCGGTGGAAGGCGACGACTCCGTCGCGTCACGCATCTCGTCGAGCAGCGTCTCGAGGTTGAGCATGAGCCAGGTGGTCGGGTTGTTGACCTCGTGAGCGATCCGCGCGGCGAGCGACCCGACGCCCTCGAGCCGCCTTCGCACCAGCGTGGTGGCCAGCGCCGACTCCCGCTTGTCGGATCGCTGCTTCCACAGCGAAGCGTCAACGACGAGCCCGACCAGCTCGGCGTTTCCAAAGCGGTCGGGGCCTCCCGCGATCGGCGAGAGCGTCACCAGGACGGGCATGCGCGCGGTCTGGTTGCCGATGCCTCGCCAGCACCCCAGCCGCGCCTTCTCGAGGATGGCCGAAGGAGCCTCCGCCTCGGGTCCGAAATCGACGAGCTCGAAGAGTGATTGCCCGACCAGCGCTTCGCCTTTCGTGGCGACGAGCTCCCGGGTAGCGGCGGACGCGAACGTCACTTGTCCGCTCGCGTCCAGCATGAGGAGGGCGTCTCCGACCGAGCGCGCCGCGCGCGCCAGGTGATCGATCTCCACGCGCAGCTCCTCGTTCTCCCGCTCGAGCCGCGCGGTGACCGCCGCGCCGCGCACCGAGCGCACGATCTCCTTGAGCACGTGGGGCCCGGTGCGTTTGATGATGTAGTCCGCGAACCCGCTCCGCAGCGCCGACGCGGCCAGCGCCTCGTCGCCCGCGCCGGTGAGCAGGATGGTCGGCCCGGTGAAGCCCCGGAGCTGCAGCTCGCCGAGCAGCTCGAGCCCCGTCAGAGACGGCATGTGATGATCGGTGATCACCGCGTCCCACGCGCCCCGCCGGTACTTGGCGAGGAGCTCGGTCGGGGTGCCGAAGGTCGTCACGTCCATCCCTGCATCCTTGAGCGTGTCGTCGAGGAGGTACAGGAAGAGTGGCTCGTCATCGACGACCGCGACGCGCAGCGGCGGGCCCGGGATGCCGTTCGACATCGATCCGGGCGAGAGGGTCGCGGTGGCGACGGCCGTCCCAGAGAGGGGACCATCCGCCACCGCCTTGGCCAGCGCGACCGTCACGGCATCGCTCGCAAGTAGACCGAGACCACGGCCCCGCGCGAGGCGCCGTTCTCGACCGCGAGCCGGCCTCCGTGCTGGACGGCGAGCCGGGTCACGATGGCGAGACCCAGGCCTCGCCCCGCTTGCCACGAGGGCCCCGGCATCGCGCCCAGCAGGGCGCGCGGAAAGCCCGGTCCCTCGTCGGCCACGCGTACCTGCACGTAGCCCTCCGTGGTCTCGACCGAGAGCACGACGCGCGACCCCGCCTGGTGGGTGCCGTGCGCGAGGGCGTTGGTGAGGAGGTTCAGCACGATGCGGTAGATGGCGGTCCGGTCGCCGACGACCGAGCCCGTACCGAGCGCTAGCACGCATGATGCCCCGGCCTCCTGGAAGGCTTCTTCCATGGTGACGGCCACCGTTCGAGCGACCGCCGCGACATCCACCGTCTCGCCACCCGTACGCGATGTTTGCTGCGCCGAACGGGCGAGGTCTCCGGCGCGCGCGAGCTCGAGCGCGGAGGCTGCCATCGACGAGAGGCGGCACATCGACTCGCGGATCGCCTCGAGGTAGGCCTTCACGCGCGGGTCGTCGCTGCGCGAAGCGGCGCGGAAGGCGAGGCCCTCGGCGGCGGCGCCGATCGACCTGACGTCGTGCGCGAAGGCCCCGAGCACCGCGTCCTCCTCGGCGCGGAGAACGTCGGTGTCCCCGACAGGGGCGTTGCCCCGATCGACCTCGTCATCCGCGCGCCGCGGGGGCGGGCGGGTCACGACCCCGCATCTTCGAGGCCGTAGCGCCGAAGCTTGTGCCAGAGCGTCGATCGCGAGATGCTGAGAATCTCGGCGGCCTTGGTGCGGTTGCCGTGGGTCTGATCGAGCACCGCGACGATGTGCTTGCGCTCGGCTTCTTCGGACGCGAGGCGGACGATGGCCTCCAGCGATTCCCCGCTGCGATCGAGCGATGCCGACACGGGAGCCGACACGGGAGCCGCGGAAAGCACCCTCGAGGAGGAGGGGACGGAGTCGAAGCCGCCCGCCGACGGCGCGGACGCGGACGGCAGGGGCGTCGACGTCGCTTCGGCCGCGAAGCGCATGCTCGGGATCGAACCGACGCCGCGAAAGATCGCGCACTCGTCGAGATCACGCACCGTCACCACCTCGGCGTCGGTCAGCATGCACGCGCGCTCCACCGCATTCTTCAGCTCGCGGACGTTACCCGGCCAGTCGTAGGCGATCAGGCGCGACATCGACGGGTCGTCGAAGCGCGAGGGACCGCGACCGGTGCGTCGCCGCTCCTTGGCCAGGATCGCGCGCGCCAGCGAGGGAATGTCCTCGCGCCGCTCGCGGAGCGCGGGAAGGTAGATGACCACGCCCGCGAGGCGGTAGTAGAGGTCCGCGCGCAGCCTCCCGCTCGCCACCGCCTCGGCGGGGTCACGGTTGGTGGCGGCGACGATCCGCACGTCCGAAGAGACCTCGCGTGCGGCGCCCACCGGGAAGAACCGCTTGGTCTCGATGGCCCTCAAGAGCTTGGCCTGGAGGTCGACCTTGAGCTCGCCGATCTCGTCGAGGAGGAGCGTACCCCCGTCGGCCGCCGAGAAGAAGCCTTGCCGGTCACGCTTGGAGTCGGTGAAGGCGCCGCGCACCGCACCGAACATCTCCGCCTCGACCATGCTGTCGGGGATGGCGGCGACGTTGATGCGAACGAGGGGACCCTTCGATCGCGCCGAAGCTCGATGGATGAATGCAGCGATCACCTCCTTGCCGACGCCGCTCTCGCCGACCAGCAGCGCCGACGACGACGGGCTCAGCGCGCAGCGCCGTGCGAGGTTCAGGGCCTGCTTGACCAGCGGCGAGATCGTCGTCTCGGGATCGGGGTCACTGTCGACGACCTCGCGCTTCAGGCGATCGACCTCGCGCCGCAGCTTCGAGGTCTCGACCACGCGCGCCAGCACCAGCTCGAGGGACTTCATCGTCAAGGGCTTGGCGACGTAGTCGGCGGCGCCGGCGCGCATGCACGAGACCACGGTGTCGATCTCGGTGTTCCCGGTGAGAATGATCACCGGCGGTGCCGACTCGCCTGCGATCTCGCGCAGGAACGCGAGCCCGTCCATGCCGGGCAGCTTCAAGTCCGCGACGATGACATCGAACAGCGCGCGGTTCAGGAGCGCGAGGCCCTCCTCCGCCGAGCCCACGTTGGTCACCAGATGCCCCGCGCGCTGGAGGTAGCTCGTCAACGTGCTCGAGACGACGGGGTCGTCCTCGATGGTCATGATCGACGTCACGCTGGGTCTCCTATCCGGGTGTGAGCGCACGAGTTCCAGAACCCGACGCTTCGAAGATGTGCCGTTGCCAACGTTAAGCCCCACCGAGAAGCTAGCCGACACGCGGCCGCATTGCCAAGGCACGATCGCGTCACGAGGTGCAGCGCTCTTGACACAAGGGGTTCGTGAGAATCGAATCCATCGCATGCAGGAGCCAGATCCGCCGTCGTCGCAAGCGCGCGAGCGCGCCGAAATCGTCGTCGACGGTTACGGAACGGTGACACGCGCCAGCGCCCGCGCCCGCGAGCTGCTCGGTCTCGATGATGATCTGGAGGTACCGCTGCGGGAAGTGCTGCAAGGATTTCCCTTTACCATGTGGCGTACCTGCGGTGTGGGCGCGGTGGTGAGCGTGAGGTGCAAGCGCGCAGATGTCATCGTCGAAGTGGTCCACATCGGCCCGGACGACCTGACACTCGTGATCGCCGCCCGTGGCGAGGCTCACCCCATCGACGCGCACCTCGACGCCGTCTCGCGGGTGGTCGCCGAGCTCGCGCACGAGATGAACAACGCCTTGACCGGTATCGTGGCGGCGCTCGACTCGACGATCGAGTTCGAGGAGATCTCGCCCGGGGCGCGCACGCTCCTCGCGAGCGCGCACTCCGAGGTGCTGCGGGTCGGCAAGATCGTCTCGCAGGCACGCTACCAGTCGCGGCGCGGCGAGCCCAACATCGAGGCCATCGAGATCCGGCGCGAGCTCGACTCGGTCCTGCGGCCCCTGCACGCCTTCTTCGAGCGCCGCAAGATCAGCACCGTCATCGAGATCCCTGACGACCTCGCGGTGATCCACAGCGATCCTTCGTGGCTGCTCTCCATCCTGGTGAACCTGCTCTTCAACGCGCGCGACGCCCTGACGACGTTCGGCTCGGTGCTGAATGTACGGCTGGATCGTCTCCCGGGTGACGTCGACGGCGGCCGACCGTGGCTCGCCCTCACGGTGCGCGACGACGGTATCGGCATGAAGCGCGAGGACCTCCTGCGCGCTGGCGACTTCCTGTTCACGACCAAGAAGTATGGCACGGGCATCGGGCTAGCGACCGTGCGAGCGATGGCGGCGTCGCTGTCAGGGAGTCTCCTCCTTCGCTCCACGCCGGGGCGCGGAACGATCGCGACGGTCTTCTTCGTCGATCCGCGCTGAGGTCGCGAACGAACGTTCGTTCGTTTGAACAGTCGAGCGTCCGGAACGTCGCGGCGCGGCAACGAACGGGAGCGAACGCTAGCGTTTTAGCGTGGATTGCCGCGCCGGGCGCGGCGGTACGCCGCTTGCTCGTTGCTGGTCCATGGAGGCGGCAGAGAAACGGACGATGGGCCAGCTGTCCCGCGCGAGCGCGGGCGGCATGACGTTCGACGTCGAGACCGAAGCCCAGCTCCACGATCCGCCGCAGGTGCGCACGTACGTCTTCCTGGAAGGGCGCATCGTCGACCGCGTGGTCTGGGAGTTCCAGGCCACGGACTCGGATGCCGGCGCGCGCTTGGTCCGCCTGCAGCACGACAGCGTCGTCAAGCAGATCAACAAGCGCATGAAGCACGGAATGCCCGAGGACGACCAGAGGGTGATCGGCACGCTCCCGCCGCCCGCGGCCTCGCCGAGCGCCTCGCCGTCCGACACGCGGCTCATCGAGTCGATCCGTCCCGTCCCCACCGACGACGTCGCCGACGGCGCGCGGCTGGCGGTGGCCCTGCCGCCGCTCCTCTCGCCGCTGCTGCTCGCGCCAGGCGCGGCCCCGGTTCCCGCGTCGATCAGCTCGGTCTCGCTCGTCCGTCCCGACGCGCGCGTTCCCTTCGCCAGCGGCGCGGTCATCGACGACGAGGCGACGGCGCTGGTCGAGGTGGGAGAGCACGCGGCTGCGATGGCGAACGTAGCGTTCCTGGCCGCGGGTCTCGATGCGCTCCTCGCGCAGCATCTTTCGCTGGGACCGTGCGAGCACATCTCGCTCGAGATGCGGACCGGCCCCGTGATCGTCGTTCGCGAAGGCCCGCTCACGGCGGCGTTCAGCCCGGAGCGCAAGGGCGCGATCGTCAAGGTCGTCGCCGAGGTACGCGCGGCGCTGGTCCGCCTCGCGGAGGAGGAATCGTGAGCACGCTCGTCGACAACACCATCAGTGACCTGCTCGCGGTTCCCGGCCTGCGCGGCCTGCTCCTGCTCGACGCCGCCAGCGCGCCACGCATGTACCGCCTCGATCACGACATGTCCCGCGAGGCGATCGACTCGCTGGCGCGCGGGATCTCGCAGGTCGTTGGTCGACTCGGCGAGTCGGCGTCGCGCATCGAGCTGCGCTACGCCCAGGGGCGGTTCTACATCCAGCCGCTCCAGTCCGGCATGGTGGTCGCTCTGTTGACCGACGCGCGGCCCAACGTGCCGCTGCTCTCGCTCTCGCTGGAGGCGCTGGTGAGCGCGGCGGCGACCGAGCGTGACGCGGTGCTGGAGACGTTTCGCGCCGGCGAGCTGCTTCGCCTGCGCGCGATGGCGAGCGGGACGAGCGCCCGGCCCGACGCCTTCGTCACCACCAATGCGGGGCGGACGTCGATGCGCGCGAGCGGCACGCCTGCCGCCGTCCCCGGCGATGAAGCCCGAAACTCGGACTTCGACGTGTCCTCGTCCCGTCCTCCCGAGCCCGAGCGAAGGTCACTCGGCGTGCCTCCCTCCTCGAGCATCACGCCCGCGCCCTCGACGCACGGCGATCTCGCCGCGCTCCTGACGCGAATCTCGGCGGCCGCGGCCCGTTACCTCGGTCGCAGCGTCATCGCCAACTACTGGCGGCAGTGCCAGAGCGGTCGCGCCGCGGAGCTCTTCGAGGCCCGCCAGGACGGGTCGGTGGGCGCGGTCGAGCCGGGCGCCCGCATCGACGGTGCCGCACGGGTCGCGGCTCGCGACTGGGCACGCACCTTCGTCGACCGATGCACGCTCATCGTCGCGGACATCCGTGAGGGCGTCCTGGCCTCGCTCGGCGAGGCGGGGCGCGCCCTCCTCGAAGGCGACGACGGCAGTAGCGAGAGCGGCGCTCCGGCGCGGGTGGTCGCGTGAAGACGTTCCGCATCGAGCCGATCGGCAAGGACGTCGACGTCCGCACCGCCAGCACCGTGGTCAGCGCGTTGCTCGCCCAGGGCAACGGTCAGGTCAAGCAGATCTGCGGTGGCAAGGGGCTCTGCGCGACCTGCCACATCAAGATCGGCGCGGGTCACGACGCGCTGTCGCCGCTCGGACAGCGCGAGAAGCGTACGCTCTCGCTGCTCTCCGGGGCCGACGGGGACTCGCGCCTCGGTTGCCAGGCGAAGATCCTCGGCAACGGCGTGGTCGTCCAGCTACCGGACGGCATCTACCTGGAGTCGCTCGCGCAGCTCGATGCCCTCGTGGGCCGCCGCGCGGAGGAGCCGCTGCGGCACCCGCTCACCGGGATCGTGCTCGTATCCGCCGGCAAGATCATCACGCGCAGCACCGTCAACGTCCTCCGCAATCTCGACCTCGACGTGGTCGAGATGCTGAAGCGCTCCGACGACGCGGCGATGTGAGCCCCGGCTCACGTCCTCCACCTTCGACGCCACCCGCGCTCACTCGAAACAACAGGAGACTCATGGATCCTCAGATCGTCGTCGGACCCCAGCCGAAAAAACACAACTACTACAACCGCGACGACTTCTTCACCTTCGCGGTCGACAAGGGCACCATCCACACGCGCTCCGGTCTGCGGGCGTTCCTCGCCACCGAGGACTTCGTGGTGGGGCTGCAGCGAGGGCTCGAGGAGGAGGTCGGGGATGCCTCCGCGATGATCCTCTACAAGTGCGGCTTCGCGTGGGGCATGGAGGACATGAAGACCTTCGTGCCCATGGTCGAGCGCGAGTTCGGCAAGAAGCTCAACGAGATGAACGCGAAGTTCTTCCTGGAGACCTGGTGGTGGCCGCTGCAGACCGAGGGCTGGGGCGCGTGGAACGTCGACATGTCCCAGCGCAAGCAAGGGATGATCTTCGTCGACCTCTTCGACAGCGCGATCGCCAAGAGCCTGGGCAACGTCGGCAAGCCGGTCTGTCACGTCTACGCGGGCATGTTCGCCGGCGTCTTCACCTACCTCGCCAAGCGCGATCTCTCGGGGATCGAGGTGCAGTGCTACGCGATGGGCGAGGACTTCTGCAAGTTCGTCATCGGCGCCGAGAAGCGCATCAACGCCGCCCAGTTCTGGCTCAAGGAAGGGGCGACGGCGCGCGACATCATCGAGCGCCTGTCGACCTGAGGAGACACCATGGCTCAGCCCCTCCAGACAGCCCCTGATGTCCTCGGTGAAACACTCGGCTCGCTGCTCGGCGAGCTGGCGTGGAACCAGATGGAGCAGCCCGCGTCGCGCGTCGTGACCCGATCGGCGCCGTCCTGGCGTCCCGCCCCTGCCCCCGCGGTAGCCGCCGCGGCCCCGGCGGAGGCGCTCGGCGCCCCGGCGATGGCCTCCAGTCCCTGGTCGATGGCGCTCGACGCGCTCGCCGGTCGCCTCGTCGTTCGAGCCCCCACCATCGACCGCGCGACGGCGGCCGACGCGGCGCTCGCTTCGCGGGTCGAAGCCCGGCCCACCAACCCGGCGACCGCGCCCTGGTCGTATGTCCTGCAGCGCCTCGCCGCCAAGGACCCGCGCCCGGCGGCAGCGGCGAGCGGCGCGAGCGAGACGACCGCGGCCGGCCGCTGGAAGACGGTCGCCACGCGCAGTCCCGGCGAGACGGTCGGCGAGCTTCTCGGCTCGGTCGACTGGGCCTGACGTGAAATCACGAGAGTCGCGAGCCAAGAGGAGAAGCGAATGAGCCGAACCATTCACGAGATCATGAAAAAAGCTGAAGGTCGTTACCTCACCGCCGAAGAGGGCAAGAAGGTGATGGAGGCGGCACGCGACTACGAACGACTCCTCGCCGTCAGCCGCGCGGTCGAGCAGCACGAGGCCGACATCGTCCGTCAGACGGTGGAGCGCGCGTTCCAGAAGTTTCCGAAGTTTCACGCCGACCGCCCCAATTCCTTCGAGAAGGCGGAGCGCGACATCTCGCTCGTCCTCCGCTACGCCGCGCTGGCGATGGTCAACAGCGATCCCGAGATGCTGCGCGAGAAGGTCCTGTACTGGCTGAGCAGGATCCTCAAGGCGATGGAGTTCGGGGAGGTCACGAAGTACACGTACGAGACCCTCCAGGAGTCGGTCACCCGCGCGCTCCCCAAGGGCGACGCCGAGGAAGTGAACAAGTACGTTCGCATCGCGGTGGAGGTGCTCGCGTGAACGGGCGCAGCCCGGTGATCGCGCGGCCCCCGACCCTCGCCAACTACTTCGCGGCGAGCGATTACGTGAAGTGGGATCTCGGGCGCGGCGTGCTGCGCTCACGCGGCGGCGCGCGGCTCATCGCCTTTCCGCAGGAGTTCACCACCGGGCTCCTCAACGGCCTGGAGGACGAGTGCGGCGAGGCCTGGCACGTGGTGATGTACCGATGCGGTGAGTGGTGGGGGAAGCGCGAGATGGAGCGTCTCGAGAAGGACCTGGGGGCGTTCTACCAGGAGGAGCTCAAGAGCCTCCCCAGCGCACATGCGCACGCCTCGCTCGCCGAGGCCTGGGCCCTTCACGGATGGGGACGCCTCTCCTTCGATATGGCCGACATCGAGCGCGGAATCATGCACGCGCGCGTCGAGAG
>JAYTBL010000567.1:0-19155 GCA_043736975.1 Polyangiaceae bacterium | reverse complement strand
CGCGCGCTGCGGGGCGCGTTCGTCGCAGCCGCCGGCCATGAGGAGGTCGAGCTGGCGGCCGCTGGCCACCACGTCGACCCGGTTCATGCGCGCCTTGTCGGCGCCGGTGTCCATGGAGAGGGTGATCGGCCTCAGCTTCGCGGCGAGGTCGCTCGCGTAGGTGGGGTCCGCGGCGACGTCATCGGGGTGGGGCGCGCGCATCGCCACCATGTACGCGATCGCCTTCTGCTGGATCTCGATCGACATCCCGGAGCCGACCATGGTCTGGGGCCGGGGCACGGGCCGCTCGGGCATCGCGATGGTGGCCGCCGGCTTGGGCGCGGCGTCCGCCTGGCGGGTGGTGGCCGTCGTGCTCGCTACCACCGTGGCCGCCGATTCCGCGGGTTTCGCGGTCCCGCCATCATGCCTCTTGTCGCAGGCCACCGAGACGAGCAAGATCGAGGCGAACGCTGCGCGCATCCGCGTCGATTAGCATGCCCTCCCTCCTTTATCGAAGCGCTTACGTGCTGCCACTGGGCCTCGCGTTCGCGCTGGTGCCGCGGGCGGCGCGCGCCACGGAGGGCGAGGTGCATGCGTCGATGCAGTGCGACCGCGTGAGCGAGCCGGGGCGGGTGCGCTGCGCGGTGGACGTGCGCCTCGACGGCGGGCGCGCCATTGCCTGGGCAGACGTCGAGATCCTCGCGCTGCCCGACTTCGCCTCCGCGCTCAAGGGCCGCATCGGCCCGCAGGACGCGCTGGCGCGAGACGCCACGACCACGAAGTGGGCGCTCGGCCTGGTGGCGCGCCGCGCCGGGGTGGGCGAGGCGCGCGCGCGCGTGCGCGTGGTGGCGTGCGACGCGGCGCGCCCGGGCGCGCCGCCCAACGAGCCGCGCACCAAGTGCACGCCGCTGGTGGTGGAAGTGAAGGCCTCGCTCCAGGTCGGCTGAGCCCGCGTTTCCCCGGTTTCTTGGCTGCGTTCGCGCTCCCTTGATACGAAATCGCCATGCAGCTCCCCGGGCGCCTCAAGGCGACCACGCTCGGCGATCTCCTGGGCGCGC
Source organism: Polyangiaceae bacterium (assembly GCA_043736975.1). Lineage (GTDB taxonomy): Bacteria > Myxococcota_A > Polyangia > Polyangiales > Polyangiaceae > Labilithrix. The sequence goes on along the minus strand of JAYTBL010000567.1, from coordinate 18,118 downwards.
TCCATCGCAGCACCTCCACGGGGACCCTCGAGCTGGTCGAGACGAACGGCCGCGCGCACCGCGTGCACCTCGCGAGCGGCCTCGTCACCGCCGTCGAGCTCGATCGCGCGACCGCCTCGCTCGCCGAGATCCTCCGCCGCCAAGACGACATCGACGAGGACACGCTCCGCCGCTCGCTGCTGCGGGCGATGGCCTCGCGCCGTCTCCACGGTGAGGTGCTGGTGCGCGACTTCCACCTCTCGCCGGCGGTGGTGGGCCGCGCGCTGCGCCGTCAGGTGATGCTGCGGCTCCAGGTCCTCGAGGAGCTGGGCGACGCGCAGATCTGCTTCCGGGTCACGGTGCGTCCGCCGCGCGGCGCGCTCACCGACGAGCCGCTCGCGGCGCCCGAGTTCCTGGCGGGCCGCAAGCGCACGCGCGATCGCGCGGGTGCGCCCAGCGGCGCGCATCGCATCGCCGCGTCCGCGCTGCCGGGCGGCTGGGATCCAGCGCGGGCCCAGGCCTACCGCGCGCTGGGCGTCTCGTTCAACGCCGACGCCACCGAGGTGAAGCAGGCGTACCGCCGCCTGGTCCGCGCCTACCACCCGGATCTCCACCCCGACGCGACCCACGACGAGCGCAAGACGCTCTCGGCGCGCTTCTCCGAGGTCACCGCCGCCTACCGCTCGCTCGTCGCGTAACCGGCGTCAGTGCGTGAGCTGCAGCTGCGCGAGCTGCAGCTTTGCTTCGGCTGTGAAGCGTGAGTCGGGGAAGCGCCGGATGAGCGTCCGCCAGGTGTTCTTGGCGTCGTTCCAGGCCTGGATGTCCATCTGGCACCACGCGAGCATGTAGAGCGCGTCGTCGTGGACCTCCTTGTCGACCGCGTTCTCGGCGAGCACGGTGAGGATCGGGATGGCCTCCTTCTGCCGGCTCAAGTGCCGGTAGGAGTCGGCGAGCCCGAGCTTCACGCTCGGGGCGATCGCGGAGTCCTCGCGGAACTTGGTCGACTCCTCGAACGCCGAGGCCGCCTCCTGCCAGCGCTGGACACGCACCTTGTCCATGCCCTGCTGGTACAGCTGGCCGGCGAGCTCGTTCTTCGCGCGCTCGACGGCGTCGGCGAACATCGCCAGCTCCGCCTTGCTGATTGGCTGACCCTTGATCTGGTCCCACTGCGCGACGAGATCGGCGCGCTTGCCCTGCCGGACCAGCTCGTAGAACTTCGCGGCGCGCTCGTCGGCGGTCTGGCGGTCGATCTCGCGCTGCTGCGCGCGGGACAGCTCGTCCTTCATGCGCGCGATGTCCTTCACGCGCGTCTCGCTCTCGCCCTTCAGCTGGTCGATGCGCGCGTCCATGGCGAGCTTGAGGGCCGCGAACACCACCAGCACGAACACCACGTAGGCCGTGGCGCTGTTCCAGGTGATGCGCCGCTCGTAGGTCTGCTGCCGCTTGGCGATCGAGCGGATGTCGGCGCTCAGCGCGTTGGTGAGGTTGTTGGTCTTGATGACGAGCCCTCGCGACTCGATGATCTCCCGCTTGATCTCGCGGAGCTCCTCGTCGACCTCGTGGACCATGACGCGCGAACCTCTAGCACGCGTCGGGCGGTACCCAAACCTCCGTGGACGCGGGCCTTGCGGCCCCCCGCAGGCCCGTGGTACTCCCCGCCGCGCATGGCCAGCACGACCGACATCCGCAAGGGGCTCAAGATCCAGATCGACGGCGTGCCGTTCCACGTTGTGGAGCACACGTTCGTGAAGCCCGGCAAGGGCCAGTCCTTCACGCGCTGCAGCGTCCGCAACCTCACCAACAACAAGGTCGTCGAGAAGACCTGGAAGTCGGGCGAGTCCGTGGAGCTGGCCGACGTCGAGGACCGCAAGATGTCGTACTCCTGGGAGGAGGGCGACAGCTACGTGTTCATGGACACGAACACCGGCGACCAGCTTTACGTCAACAAGGACAAGGTCGGCGACGAGCAGCGCTTCCTCGCCGAGGGCCTGCAGTGCAACGTCACGCTCTACAACGGCAACGCCATCGGCGTGGACCTCCCGCCGAACGTGGTGATGCAGGTCGTGGCCAGCGAGCCCGGCATCAAGGGCGACACCGCGAGCGGCGCGAGCAAGCCCGCGACGCTGGTGACCGGCGCCACGATCAACGTTCCGCTCTTCATCAAGGAGGGCGAGTGGATCAAGATCGACACGTCGAGCGGCCAGTACCTCGAGCGCGTGAACAAGCAGTAACGCACGTTCGCCGCGCGGGCGCGGTCGCCGTCCTGGCGGCGCTGGTGCTCGCGTGCGCCTCGAAGAACGCGGGCCAGCCGCGCGATCCCACCGGGGTTGCGCCCCCCGTGACCGCGACCACCGGGACGATCGTCGAGCTCGAACCGGGCCCGCGCGTCGTCTTCGCCCTCAGCGACGTGCACGGCGGCTACGACCGCCTCGCCGCGCTGCTCGCCGCGGTGGGGCTCGCGAGGCCGGCGCCGCCGAGCGCGGGCGCGATCACCTGGGCAGGCGGCGACGCCGTCCTCGTGGTCGCGGGCGACCTCATCGACAAGGGCCCGCAGCCCATCGAGGTCATCGATGCCCTGCGTGCGCTCGAGGTGAGCGCCGAGGCCTCGGGCGGGCGCGTCGTCGTCCTGCTCGGCAACCACGAGGCGGAGTTCTTCGTGAACCCGACCAACGCGAAGGCCGACGGCAGCGATGGCGTCGATCGCGAGCTCGCGGCGCTCCAGATCGACCCCGGCGTGCTCGCGGCCGGCACCGAGCCGCGCGGCGCGTGGCTGCTCGCGCGGCCGTTCGGGGCGCGGGTCGGCCGCTGGTTCTTCTCCCACGGAGGGAGCACGAGGGGCCGCACCGTGGCGGCGCTCGACGCCGCGCTCCGCGCTGCGCTCGCCGCGCACCCCACGTTCGACGCCGACGAGATCGTGGGCGGCGACTCGATCCTCGAGGCGCGTGACTGGTACGCGGACCCGGCGGTGACCGTCGCGAACGCCGCGGCGCTAGGCGTCGACCACATCGTCTTCGGTCACGACCCGAACGCCCTGGGCGCGCGCGGCGCCATCGCCGTCGCGCAGGACACGCGGCTCCTCCGCATCGACTGCGGGATGTCGCCGACCGTGAACGACAGCGAGGGCCGCGTGCTCCGCATCCGCCACGAGGGCGCCGTGGAGATCGCCGAGGAGCTCGGGGTCGCGAGCTCGCGCGAGCTCTTTCGCGCCTCACGTTAGGCTCGTCGTTGCGCAGCCACGCCTGGTGGCGCATGCTTCTGGCCCATGCGGACCGATCTCGCTCTCGTGACCCTCGTGTCGTGCATCGGGTCGTGCATCGTGTCGTGCATCGTGGGTCTCGCGATCGCGGCGTGCAGCGCCTCGGACGCGAAGGTCGATCCCCTCCCGAGCAGGACACCCGAGGCCGGCGTGCCGACCCCGCCGGACGATCCGAAGGTCGCGGGCAACGTGCCGTGCGACGTCGCGAAGATCCTCTCCGAGAAGTGCGGCGCCTGCCACTCCGCGACCCCCGAGTTCGGCGCGCCGAACCCGCTCGTCACGATGAGCGATCTCTACCGCGTCGCCAAGAGCGACCCGTCGCGCAAGCTGTACGAGCTCGTCGCCGCGCGCGTCGCGAACGACGAGCGGCCGATGCCGCCGTACCCGAACGCGCGCCTCGCCGAGTCGGACCGCGCGATCTTCGCGGCGTGGGCCGCGGCGGGCGCCCCCGCGAGCACCAGCGCGGCGGACTGCAGCGCCAAGCCGCCGGTCGTCGACCCGGGCGTGAGCTGCAAGCCGGATCTCGCGATCGGTCCCGCCACGCCGTTCGCGATGCAGGCGTCGGCGGGTGACCAGTACGTCTGCTACGGCGTCGAGCTCTCGCGGCCCACGCCCACGCACGTGACGGCGCTGGCGCCGCGCATCGACAACACGAAGATCGTCCACCACGTCGTCCTCTTCGAGGCCGAGCAGGCCTACTCGCCGACGCCCACGCCATGCAGCGCGGGCGGCTCGGTGCAGTGGCGCATGCTCACGGCCTGGGCGCCGGGCGGCAAGGGAATGGAGCTGCCGCCTGCCGCCGGCTTCCCGCTCAAGACCGACGGCGCCGGCAAGACCCACTACGTCGTGCAGATGCACTACTCGAACCCCCAGGCGCTCACGGGCATGGTGGATCAGAGCGGCTTCGACCTCTGCACCGCGCCGCCGCGCCAGTACGAGGCGGACGTCCTCGCCTTCGGAACGCAGAACATCGACATACCGGCGGGCGCCGCCGCGTACGAGAGGACCTGCAACATCACCGTGCCGCAGCAGCTCGCCGGCATCCACCTCTTCGCGGTGATGCCGCACATGCACAAGCTCGGCACCGCGATGAAGACCGAGCTCCTCGCCGGCGGACCGGCCGGCGCGTCCTCGGACCTGGGCGAGGTGAAGGCCTTCAGCTTCGACACCCAGGCCTGGCAGAGCATCCAGGGGCTGCCCGGGGAGACCGGCGTGGTGACGAAGACGAACGACGTCATCAAGACGCGCTGCCAGTGGAAGAACACCACCGGCGCACCCGTGAAGTTCGGTGAAAACACCGCTGACGAGATGTGTTACTCGTTCACCGTCTACTACCCGAAGATCGCCTCGCCGGTCTGGAGCTGGGCGACGCCCTCGTTCACGTCGCAGTGCCAGTAGACCGGGCCCCCGCCGCGGGGTAGCGTTCGCCCATCGAACTCTACGGCAACACCTCGGGCCTCTCCCCCTCTGCGGTCAAGACCCTCGAGCGGATCTACCGCCGTCGCGTCCCCGCATCCGACATCTCGAGCCCCGAGCTGACGCGCTCGCTCGTGGAGGCGAGCGTCGAGACCGGCCGTCAGGTGGGCGTGCTGATCCACCGCTCCGGCCAGGTGGACTACGTGATCGTGGGGGACGCGGGGAAGCTGATGCTCCCCGACATCGGGCGCCTGCGCGCCGCCGAGGGGCGCTTCCGTGGCCTGCGCCTCGTGCACACGCACGTGCGCGGCGAGGCGCTCACGCGCGACGACTTCGTCGATCTCGTGCGTCTCCGTCTCGATCTGGTGTGCGCCATCCAGATCAGCCCGCGCGGTGAGGTGCGCTCCCTGAACTACGCGTACAACGTGCCCGCGGAGGCTGGGGAGATCCCGTACCGCGACGTCGGGCCCATCCCGCCCGGCCAGGTCGACGTCGACGTCGGCGAGCTCATGTCCGGCCTCGAGGCCGAGTTCGCGCGCAAGACGCGCACCCGCGACGTCCAGGCCAAGGACGGCCGCGCCATCCTCCTCCACGTCGGCGACAAGTCCGAGCGCGACGCGCTGCACCGCGCGAACCAGGGCATCCGTGAGCTCCGCGAGCTCGCGTACACCGCGGGCGTCGAGGTGGTCGACACCATCGTGCAGGTGCGGGAGCGCATCGATCCCAAGCACGTGCTCGGCAAGGGCAAGCTCGACGACGTGATCGTCCGCGCCATGCAGCTCGACGCGCAGGTCCTGATCTTCGACCGCGATCTCACGCCGGTGCAGCTGTCCTCGATCGCGAAGGAGAGCGACCTCAAGGTCATCGATCGCACGCAGCTGATCCTCGACATCTTCGCGCAGCGCGCGGAGAGCCGGGACGGCAAGCTGCAGGTCGAGCTCGCGCAGCTGAAATACAACATGCCGCGCCTCGCGCAGAAGGACGACTCGCTGTCGCGCCTCACCGGCGGCATCGGCGGGCGCGGTCCCGGCGAGACCAAGCTCGAGATCGGCCGTCGTCGCGCCAAGGAGCGCGTCAGCCACCTCGAGTCGCAGCTGAAGAAGCTGGTGCGCCAGCGCGAGCAGCGCCGCACCAAGCGCACGCGCGGCGGCGTCCCCACCATCGCGGTGGTCGGCTACACCAACGCCGGCAAGAGCACGCTCCTCAACACGCTCACCGGCGCGTCGGTGCTGGTCGAGGACAAGCTCTTCGCCACGCTCGACACGCGCTCGCGCCACCTCAAGGTCGGCTGGGCGGGCTACGGCGATCGCGAGGTGGTCATCACCGACACCGTCGGCTTCATCCGCAATCTCCCCAAGGATCTCTTCACCGCGTTCCGCGCGACCTTCGAGGAGGCGGCCGACGCCGACCTCCTCCTCCACGTCGTCGACGCCAACGACGACGCGCGCGACGAGCACATGGCCACCACCGACGCGATCCTCACCGAGCTCGAGCTCGACGAGATCCCGTGCGTCGTCGTGTTCAACAAAGCCGACCTGCTCGCCCCCTTCGCGCGCAAGCTGCTCACCAAGAAGTACCCCGACGCGATCGTGCTCGCCGCCACCGAGCGCGAGACCACGCGGCCGCTCCTCACGTGCATCGCGCGCCAGCTGAAGGAACGCTGGGACGACAGCGCGAAGGTCCCCGAGCCGCTGCCCACCGAGCCGCTCCTCCTCGACGACGACGACGACCACATCGAGGGCTCCGCCGACGAGGGCGCGACGCTCGACGATCTCCTGCGTCTATCGGGCCGTCGCATCAAGCGCGCGGCCCCGTCGGTCCCGCCTGGGCCGCCGCGCACCGACAAGGTCCACTGACGGCGATCCTGGTGGGATGAGCCCGCTCCGTCGTCTGCCGTGAGCGCGTGTGCTAATTGCAGTGGCATGAGCGGACCTCGCCCTGTCACTGCACCTCGCGGCTCCGAGATCACCTGCAAGGGTTGGGTCCAGGAGGCTGCGCTTCGCATGCTCCACAACAACCTCGACGCCGAGGTGGCCGAGCGTCCCGATGACCTCGTGGTCTACGGCGGCACCGGCAAGGCGGCCCGCTCCTGGGAGGCGTTCGACGTGATCGCGCGCGAGCTCCGCACGCTCGAGAACGACGAGACGCTCCTCGTTCAGTCGGGCAAGGCGGTCGGCCGCTTCCGCACGCACGAGGGCGCGCCGCGGGTGCTGATCGCGAACTCGAACCTGGTCGGCAAGTGGGCGACGTGGGAGCACTTCCGCAAGCTCGAGGCCGAGGGCCTCATGATGTACGGCCAGATGACCGCCGGCTCGTGGATCTACATCGGCAGCCAGGGCATCCTCCAGGGTACCTACGAGACGTTCCTGGCCGCGCAGAAGGCGTATGCCGAGCGGACGAAGAAGACCGGGCAGCACTGGCTGCTCACCGCGGGCCTGGGCGGGATGGGCGGCGCGCAGCCGCTCGCCGCCACCATGGCGGGACTTTCGTGCCTCGCGGTCGAGGTCGATCCGGCGCGCATCCAGAAGCGCCTCGAAACCCGCTACGTCGACGAGCGCATCGACGATCTCGACGCCGCGCTCGCGCGCCTCGCGAAGGCGAAGAAGGACGACAGACCGGTGAGCATCGGGCTGTGCGGCAACGCCGCGGAGATCTTCCCCGAGCTCGTGAAGCGCGGGGTCATCCCCGATCTCGTCACCGAGCAGACGGCGGCGCACGATCCGCTCGTCGGCTACGTGCCGCAGGGCTTCTCCCTCGCCGAAGCCGCGGAGCTCCGCAAGGAAGACCCCGAGGCGTACGTCGAGAAGGCGAAGGCGAGCATGGCCGAGGAGGTCGAGGCGATGCTGACCTTCAAGAAGAAGGGCGCCGAGGTCTTCGACTACGGCAACAACATCCGTGCGTGCGCCGTCGAGGCGGGCTGCGCGAAGGCCTTCGACATCAAGGGCTTCGTGCCCGAGTACATCCGCCCCCAGTTCTGCGTGGGTCGCGGCCCGTTCCGCTGGGTCGCGCTCTCCGGCGATCCCGAGGACATCGCCGTCACCGATCAGGCGGTGCTCGACGCGGTGCCCGACGATCCCGGCCTCCGCCGCTGGATCGAGCTCGCGAAGGAGCACGTGAAGTTCCAGGGCCTGCCCGCGCGCATCTGCTGGCTCGGCTACGGCGACCGCGCCAAGGTCGGCCTTGCGTTCAACGAGCTGGTGCGCACCGGCAAGGTGAAGGCGCCGATCGTGATCGGCCGCGACCACCTCGACTGCGGCTCGGTGGCCTCGCCGAACCGCGAGACCGAGGCGATGAAGGACGGCAGCGACGCCATCGCCGACTGGGCGATCCTCAACGCGCTCGTCAACACCGCGAGCGGCGCGAGCTGGGTGAGCTTTCACCACGGCGGCGGCGTCGGCATGGGCATGAGCCTCCACGCGGGCATGGTGGTCGTCGCCGACGGGACGCCCGAGGCCGCGAAGCGACTCGAGCGCGTCCTCACCAGCGATCCTGGCATGGGCGTCATCCGCCACGCCGACGCCGGTTACGAGGAGGCCATCGAGTGCGCCAAGGAAAAGGGCGTTCACGTCCCCCATCGCAGCGCGTGAGCCCGCGGCGTGCTCTCCTGTGATGGTGCGTACCCTTGCTTCCGTTCTGGCGCTGCTCCTGGCGAGCGCCGCAGCGTGCTCCGATCAGGGCCTCTCTTCGCCGCCCGTCGGCAGCGTACCGCGTGACTCGGGGACGGACGTTGACGTCACCGCGGACGGCGGGACGAAGCGGCCCGGCGTGCTCCGCGTCGCCACCTTCAACGTGCGTCGCGCCTTCGACACCGTCTGCGACACCGGTAGCTGCGCTCCCTCCGACTTCGAGGCGGTGGTCACACCCGCGCAGCTCGACGCCACCTCGGCCCGGCTCGCGGCCGGCGTCGCCACCATCGATCCCGACATCATCGCGCTCCAGGAGGTCGAGACCCAGGCCGTCCTCGATGCGCTCGTCGCGAAGCTCGCGGCGGCGGGGCACGTCTATCCCATCGCCCATCTCGGCGAGACCGGCTTCGCGGGCAGCCTCGACGTCGCGATCCTCGCGCGCGGGACGCTGTCCTCCATCAAGACCCACCGCGACACGCCGCTGATGCGCGCCGACGGATCCGCGACCACCTTCTCGCGCGAGCTCCTCGAGATCCGCATGAGCTTCGGGGCGAAACCGGTGGTGATGTTCGCGGCCCACTTCCGATCGAAGGTCTCCGACGATCCCGGCCGCCGTCTCGCCGAGGCGAAGGCCTCGCAGATCATCGTCGCCCGGGCCGCCGCCGAGCTGCCCGACGCGCTGGTGATGCTGGGCGGCGACCTGAACGACAAGCCGGGCTCTCTCCCCATCAATGCGCTGGAGGAGGGCGGGACACTGGTGCGCGTCGCCAAGGATCTCCCGGAGGCGGCGCAGGGCACGTACCTCTTCAACGGGGTACGCGAGGCGATCGACCACGTGTTCGTCGCGGCGGGGCAGGCCTCGCGCTACCAGCCGATGAGCGCCACGGTCTATCGCGACGACCGCGGCTTCGCGGGAAGCGATCACGCGGCGCTCTCCGCCGACTTCTCGATCGAGTGATCAGGCGAACGGTACGGGATACGACGAGAGGCCGATGCGCCGGCCGTCAGGGTCGCGCACGTAGAGCGTGAACTCGGTGGCGGCCTCGATCGCCACGCCCGCCGCCGCGAGCCTCCCCGTGGCGATCGCGCGCGTGTCGGGGGCGACGGCGAAGGCCACCAGCTCCTTCGACGCGGCGACCGGCGCCTCGCCCTCATCACGCTGCTCGAGCATGACCAGCGTGCCTCCGGCGTCGAGCCACACGCTGCGCGACTCGTTGCGCCGGATCACCGCGAGGCCGAGCGCGCCCACGTAGAAGCCCTCGAGCCGCGCGAGATCACCGGTGCGAAATGCGAGGTGATGGATGCGCATCGCACGAGCGTAGCGCGCGCCGAAACGGTAGTCTCGCCAGCCCGGATGCGGTCAGCGCGATCGACGATCGTCCTCGCGACGGTGCTGCTGCTCGCAGGCCTCCTCATCGCCCTCGCCCGCTCCGCGTCGGCGCAGGGAACGACGACCGCGTCTCCGCCTTCGGCGTACGAGGCGTCGAAGATCGCGCTGGCGCTGGCGAAGCTCCACGCGACCATCGATCCCAGCCCCGAGGGCAAGCTCGTCGAGGACGTCGACGTGGTGCCGCTCGAGGTGATCGAGGACGGTGACCCCGCGCCGGCGTTCCTCAACGCGTTCCACACCACCACCCGCATCACGCGGCTCCGGCGCGAGGTGCTCCTCGACCGCGGCGAGCGCTATCGCCAGTACCGCATCGACGAGACGGTGCGCGCGCTCCGCACCTACCAGCAGCTCTCGCTGGTGCTCGCCGTCGCCACGCGCGGCAGCGAGCCGGACCGCGTGCGCGTGGTGCTGATCACGAAGGACGTGTGGAGCCTGCGCGCGCAGTTCGACATGAAGCTCGGCGCCGGTGGGCTCGATCTGCTGCGCTTCGAGCCCACCGAGCGCAATATCGGCGGCACCCTGGTCTCGGCGACGTCACGCTTCGAGCTCTACCCGAACACCTTGACGCTCGGCGCTGCCTCCTCCGTACCGCGCCTCGCGGGCCAGCGCCTCTTCCTCGTCGCCGAGGCGAACGTGGTCATCAACCGCGAGAGCGGCCGCGCCGAGGGCTCGTACGGGCGCGTGGGCGCGCAGTCGCCGCAGCTCTCGGCGGATACGCCGGTCCTGTGGGGGCTCGCCACGAGCTGGCAGAACGCCTACGCGCGGCGCTATGTGGGCGCGAAGCTGGTCACCTTCGATGCGCTGGCGACGCCGGAGGACGACGCGATCCCCGACGTCCTCCACACGCGCGCGCTCACCACCAGCGGGGCGCTGGTCCGCTCCTACGGCGTCGCCCACAAGCTCGATCTCGCGGTGGGCGGCGAGCTCAACGTCCGCCAGCTCGACGGCCTCGACCCCGATCGCTACGACGCGCGCATCGTCGCCGAGTACCGGCAGCGGCGCGTCCCCACCAGCGATCGCCGCGCCGCGCCGTGGCTCCAGGCGCGCGTCTACGAGAGCCGCTTCCTGCGCCTGCACGACGCCGATCAGCTCGGATTCCAGGAGGACTATCGCGTGGGGTACGACGCGTGGCTCCGCGCCTATCCGGTGACGAGGGCGCTCGGGTCGAGCCGTGATTTTCTGGGCGCGCACAGCGTCGTGCAGTACGTCCTGCCGCTCGCGACCGGCTACCTCCGTGCGACCACCGAGGCGCTCGTCGAGCTCGAGCCCGCCGCCGTCCCCCAGCTCGCGGTGGCGGCGAATGTCGCGCTCGTGAGCCCCAGCTTCGGCCCCGGCCGCCTGGTGATCGACGGCCTCGCCATCGCGCGCCCGCGGAACTTCCTGAACCAGCGGAGCTCGCTCGGGGGCGAGGGACGGCTCCGGGGCTACGCGAGCGGAGCGTTCCTGGGCGAGAACGTGGTCGCCTACAACGTCGAGCTTCGCTCGCGGCCCGTCGAGATCCTCGCGTGCCAGGTGGGCGGGGCGCTGTTCTTCGACATCGGCGACGCGTTCGACGGCGCGGCCATCGCGCCCAAGAGCTCGACCGGCTTCGGCGTCCGCGGCCTCTTCCCGCAGCTTGATCGCAAGGTCTTCCGCATCGACGTCGCGTTCCCGCTGGTGCGTTCGGGCACCCAGGGGCCGATCGGCTTCTACGTGGCGTTCGAACAGGCGTTCACCTCGGGCTCGGTGACGCCGCCTGCACCATCGGCGGCTCAGGCCATCCTCAGCCCACTCGGTGGCGCGCTTGGCCAATGAACGTGGTAAGGGCACAACGATGCGCAAGGTCGTCGTCGCCACGCACGGGCATTGCTTCGATGGGATGTGCTCGGCCGTGATGTTCACGCGGCTGCTCCGCCATCTCCATCCGGACGAGCAGCTCTCGTTCTCGTACCGCTCGATGGGGTATGGCCCGGGTTCGAACGGCGTCGATCCGGCGGTGCTCACCGGCGACGAGAACGCGATCCTCGACTACCGGTTCTCCGCCGCGCCTCAGCTCACGTGGTACTTCGATCACCACGTCAGCGCGTTCCCCGCCGATGCCGAGCGCGCGGCCTACGAGCGTCGCTCGCAGGACGCCGCGCGCACGATGTTCCACGATGGCACGTACGGCTCGTGTACGAAGCTCATCGCCGACATCGGCCACGCGCAGTTCGGCCTCGACATCTCGGGCGATGAGACGCTCGTGCGCTGGGCCGACATGATCGACTCCGCCGCGTTCCCCAGCCCGGAGATGGCGGTCGCGCGCTCCGAGCCGGTGCTGCACCTGATGACGGTCGTCGAGAGCGGGGGCGACGACGCCTTCCTCCAGACGATGGTGCCGCGCCTCCTCACCGAGCCGCTGGAGGAGGTCGCGCGCGGCAAGGACATCGCAGAGAAGTATGCGCCGCTCGCGGCGCAGAACGCCGGCTTCGTGGAGCTCGTGAAGCAGCACGGGAAGGTCCTCGGGCAGGTGGTGTTCGTCGATCTCAGCGCCGTCACCGTCGAGGTGGCCGCGAAGTTCGTGACCTACGCGCTGTGGCCCCGGAGCGCCTACTCGGTGGTGCTCAGCTGCTCGCCCACGAAGTGCAAGATCTCGATCGGCTACAACCCGTGGTCGCAGATCCCGCGGACGCACAACATCGCGGCCATCTGCGAGCGCCACGGCGGCGGCGGTCATCCGGTGGTCGGCGCCATCGCGCTCCCGGCCGACCAGGCGGAGCGCGCGCGGAAGATCGCGAACGAGATCGTCGAGGAGCTGCGCACCTGACCACGCGCGCGCGGGTCGTGGTGCTCGGGCACCGCGGCGGGCGAGGGGAGGGCTGGCCGGACGAGAACTCGCTCGCCGCGTTCGCGCGCGCGCTCGCCGAGGGCGCGGACGGCGTCGAGCTCGACGTGCGACTCACCGCGGACGGAGTGCCGGTGGTCTTCCACGATCCGGTGCTCGCGCGGACGTGCGCGGGACCGGGCACGGCGGCGCAGTCGGTGGCGCGCGTCGCCGCGGCGGATCTGCCGCTGCTCGCGGGGGGCGAGCGCATTCCGCGGCTCGTCGAAGCGCTCGAGGCGCTGCGCGGGCACGTGGTTAACGTGGAGATCAAGACCGACGTCGCGGCGCTCTCGCTCCTGGGGGACGTTCCGGACCGCCTTCGCCTGGTGCGGGCCGCGGCAGCGGCGGTGAAGAGCGTGGGCGGCGTGGAGGTGCGGTTCTCGTCGTTCGATCCGCTCGCGGTGATGGCGCTGGCGGCGATCGCGCCGCGCGTGCCGCGGGCGATCCTGGTCGACCGTTCGACGCCGCGGGCCGCGACCGCGCTGGCGCTCGCCATGAAGCCGGCGGTGATCGCCGCGCACCTCCATGACTCGCTGGTCATCCCGGCGCGCGCCGCGCGCCTCCTCCGCGCGGGCCTCGGCCTCGCGGCGTGGACGGTGAACGACCCCGCGCGCGCCGCTGCGCTGGTCACGCTGGGCGTGACGTGGCTCATCACCGACGCCCCCGGCCTCCTGGTCTCGTCGCTCCGCGCCTGAGCGACCCGTGTCCGGTATCGGGACACTCGGGGCGCCTTTAAGTCAACAGATCATGAGACTCGCCGCGCAGAGTGCGCGGAAATCTGCGCGATCCTCGTTGGCAGGGAGGTTGCTCGGCGCCGCCCTCATGCAGCACACGGCCACGCAGGGTGGGGGAATGTTCGCGAACGGCGCAACGCAGGGCGGCGGGATGTTCTCCCGAGCGTCCGGCGTGGTCTAGGTCGAGATCGTCACCGGGCCGTGATCGTCGCAGTGCCCGGCGTGGGCGTGGTGGAGGTGGCCGTCGACCACGTAGTCCGTGTGGTCTCCGTGGGCGATGGCGTCATGACCGCACGACGGGCCATGCACGTGATCCTTGCCGTGGCTCGCGCAGTCGTGAGCCGGCGTGCAGTCGGCCGGGTTCTTTCCGTCCACGGCGAGGGAGTGGTCGTCGACGTGGTCGCCGTGGACGTTGTGCAGATGGCCGTCGTGGAGAAAATCCTTGTGGCCGTCGTGCTCCACCTGCTTGTGACCGCAGTCCGGGCCGTGGACGTGATCGTGGTTCTCGTGCGTCTTGTGGTTCGACATTCGTTTCTCCTCCGTGGCGGTGATCAATCGTCGTGTGTGTCGTGCGGTCGTTCGTGGACGTGGCCCTCGGCCGCGTGCTCGATGGCGCTATGGATGAGCGCGCTCACGTGCGCGTCGGCCAGCGAGTAGAAGATGTGCTTGCCGGCGCGGCGCCGCGCGACGATGCGCTCGGCGCGCAGCAAGCGGAGCTGCTGCGAGACCGTGGAGAGCCCGACCCCGGCCGCGTCGGCGAGCTCGGTAACACACCACTCGCCGTCGCAGAGGCGATAGAGCAGCTTGAGGCGCGAGAGATCGCCGGCGGCCCGGAAGATCGAGGCGGCCCGCTCGAGCTCCTCGTCGCTGACGGTGCTCAGGCGAGCCCGGCGGGCGTGCTCCTCGGGACCGCACTGGCCCTCGGCCCGGCCCTCGGCCACCGGCTTTCCAGGCACGGGCGCATGGACATGGGGGACGCCCTTGGCCGAGCCGTTGGTCTTGTTCGCCACACGAGTCATCACTTCACCATCTAATGGATTGTTATAGTGTACGGACAGACCTCGTCAAGGACTCCCGTCGCCATGGCATTAACGCGCCCGCGGCCGTCCTCCGCAAGCGGTAGCCTCCCGCGTCCATGCCGCCGGTCGTTCTCGTGCGCCCCCTCGAGGCCCCTTTCCAGCAGGTGATCGACGCTGTCCTCCGGAAGCGCCGCGCGCCGACCACCCAGGACGTCGCGGCGCTCGGCCCGCGCGTCGCCGCGCTTTCCCACGCGTACAACGCCGGCCTCGCGGGGGACGGGGCGAAGGCGAAGATGCCGCTGGAGGCGCGGATCGCGTTCTCCTTTGCCCGCGACGTCCCCAAGGGCGCTGCGGCGGTGCGCGAGCTCCTCGGGACCCGCGTGCTGCGCGCGACCGGCGACCACACGCTGCGCATCGTCGACCTCGGCGCCGGGCTCGGCGCGATGACCTGGGGCGTCGCCCGCGCCGTCGTTGCAGCCGCGAAGGCGACCGGGGAGCCGCCGGTGCGGATCGAGGCGCTCCTCGTCGACGAGGATGCCGAGGCCCTCGCCGCCGCGGTCGCGCTCGCGGCCGAGGTCACGGCGCGCCTCGGGGAGGAGGCCCCGCCGCTCACGCTCCGCACCCGCGTCGAGCGGCTGGCGCCAGGCATGAAGCTCCCCGAGGCCGATCTCTTGATCCTCGGTCAGGTCCTCAGCGAGCTCGATGTCGCGCTCGAGCCCGCCGCTCGCGCGGCCAAGCACGCCGCGCTCGTCGCCGATCTGCTGGGGCGGGTGGTGGAGCCCGACGGCGCGCTCGTCATCGTCGAGCCAGCGCTGCGCGAGCGGACGCGCCATCTCCACGCGGTCCGCGATCGGCTGGTCGCCGACGGGACCACGGTGTTCGCGCCCTGCTTGCACGCGCTCGGCTGCCCGATGCTCGCCACCGAAGGCGAGTGGTGCCACGAGGACCTCCCCATCGACCTGCCGGCGTGGGCAGTCCCGCTGGCGCGCGCTGCGGGCCTCCGCTGGCAGCGCCTCACGTTCTCTTATCTCGTGCTCCGCCGGGACGCGAAGCGCCTCCTCGACCACGCCCCGCCGGCGCAGAAAGGGGACCGCATGCACCTCCGCGTGGTCTCGGAGCTCATGCGCTCGAAGGGCAAGGCGGAGATCTTCGCCTGCACCGCGGAGGGGGCGCGCCTGCGCCTGCGCCGCCTCGATCGCGACGCCGCGGCCACGGGAACAGGCGCGCGCGCGACGGCGGCGTGGTCGTCGCTCGGCCGCGGGGACGTCGTGACCGTCGCGGGCGCTGCGCCGATCGACGGGCGCGGACGCATCGATGCAGCGGCGGAGATTGACGTCTGGCCAACAGTTAAGTAGCTGGCTGCTTGTGTGATGGGGGGGCGCTTCCGTGGGAGGAGGCAGCCATGAAGGGGCTCTATGCCATCGTCGATACGAAGCTCCTCGCGGCACGCGGGACGGATCCAATCGCGTACGCGCGCGCGCTCGTCGAGGCGCGTCCGGCTGCGATCCAGCTCCGCGCCAAGGACGTCTCCGCGCGAGAGATCCTGGGCATCCTGCGCGCGATCGGCCCCATGTGCCGTCAGGCCGGGGTCGCGCTGGTCGCGAACGATCGGGCCGACCTCGCCGCGCTCGCGGGCTGCGAGTGCGTCCACATCGGTCAGGAGGACCTGCCGTACGAGCTCGTCCACCGGATCGCGCCGCAGCTCGGCGTCGGGATCTCGACGCACAACCTCGAGCAGCTCGAACGCGCCCTCGCGTTCAGCCCTCGCTACGTGGCGTACGGTCCCGTCTTCGAGACCACGAACAAGATGAACGCCGAGCCGGTCGTCGGGGTCGAGGGGCTGCGCCTGGCCGCCCGCGTGGCGCGCGCGGCGGGCATTCCGCTGGTCGCGATCGGGGGCATCACGCTCGCGCGCGCGCAGGAGGTCGTCGAGCACGCCGAGGCCTGCGCCGTCATCGGCGACCTCTACCTCCCGGGCGCGACGCTCGCGGACGTCACCGATCGCGCCCGGCTCTTCCACGCCGCCCTCGGCGGCACTCCTCGGAGCGTCGAGGCGCGTCCGTGAGCTTCATCCTCGCTGGCCTCATCATCGCAGGCGCCAGCGGGACGGCCTTCATGGGACGCTGGCTCGCGCGGCGCCGCGATGGCACGAAGAACCCGAACGACACCGGTGTCGCGTCGCAGAACGCGACGCCAGCCTCGCCTCGCGCGCCCGAGTCGAAGAAGGACGACGCGCCGAAGAAGCCGAAGCGCACGGCCGAGGGACCGCAGGCCCATCTCCAGGGCTTCCCCTGCCAGCTTGGGGACGTCCTCATGCGCATCACCGGAGAGGAGGCGTGGCTGGCCGGAGGCCTCGTGCTGTCCGAGGAGGGGCCGGTGGCCGCGCTGTTCGTCGCGCCGGATGCAGTCCACGACCGCGCGATCTACGCGCGGCCGGCCCCGCGCGAGGCGATCTTCTGGCTCGAGCCGCTCGATGCGGGCGCGGTGCTGGTCGGCGGCGAGCCCCCGACCTCGGTCGAGCATGGCGGGATCCGCTTCGACCGCGTGCGCCGCCTCCCGCTCCGCCCGAAGCGGATCGGCGTGGGCGCGCCGGACGTCGGCGACGCGGTGGTCCTCGCCGAGTACGCGTCGGCGGGCTCGGAGCGGCTGCTCGTGATGCGCAGCACGTCCGGCGCCTCGCACGCCTATCGTGGCGTG
The DNA here is from genome assembly GCA_043736975.1 of Polyangiaceae bacterium. Lineage (GTDB taxonomy): Bacteria > Myxococcota_A > Polyangia > Polyangiales > Polyangiaceae > Labilithrix. The sequence continues at coordinate 1,159 of JAYTBL010000567.1, read as the reverse complement.
GAGCTCGAGCCGTCGTCGTACGAGGTGATCGCCTCGGGGCGCTCGACCCTCGACGAGTAGCGGCGCGCTCCGACGAACCGCGCCCGCTACAGCGCGCGCATTCGCGAGAGCATCGACTCGACCACCATCTGCGGGGCGTTGTTGAAGTCGAGGTTCTCGAGCGCCGTGAGCGCGAGCTGCCCGCGCGCGGCGAGCACGTCACTCTCGCGCCGGCCTTCGCGCGCGGCGCGGGCGGCCCTCTCCGCGAACGCCGAGGCGAGCGCCCCGAGGCGCACGCGGAGCTCGTCCTTCTCCTTTTTCGCGTCCTCCGCGAGCGCGAGCGACGGCTCGACGCCCGGCGCGGCCACTGCCTCGAAGGCGCGCTCCACGAAGCGCGCGCGCGCCTCGCTCTCCTCGGGATCCGCGAGCGTCTCGCCGGCTTCCACGCTCCCGCCCGAGAGCCGCGCGATTTCCTTCGCCCGGACCGGCTCCACCCCGCGCGACTCCAGGATCGACTGCACCACGTCGTCGGGCAGCGGCGCGAAGCGCACGCGCATCGTGCGCGAGAGGATGGTCGGCAGGAGCGCATCCGGCTGCGAGGTGAGCAAGATGAAGTGCGTCTTCTTGCCCGGCTCCTCGAGGGTCTTGAGCAGCGCGTTGGCGGCGGAGACCGACATCTCCTCGACCCGCCGCACCACGAAGACCTTGGCGCGCCCCTCGTGCGGCGCGTACGCGGCGCGCGCGAGCACGAGCGTCCGGATCTGGTCGATCGAGATGTCCTGCGTCTCCGGCGTGCGCCGCCCGATGGTCTGCGGCGCGTAGAGGCCGCGCTCGATCACCACGATGTCGGGGTGGATGGGCCGCCGCTCCTCCTCGCGAGGCACCGCGCGCAGGCACGACGAGCACACCCCACACGCGAGGAAGCTCGGCGGCTCCCCGCCGAAGAGACCGCCTTGCTCCACGCCGCGCGTCTCGCACACCAGCGCCTGCGCAAGCCCGAACGCCGCGAGCTCCTTGCCGACGCCGTCGGGACCCGCGAACAGGTACGCGTGATGAACGCGGCCGTTCTCGAGCGCGCGCTGCAACGTGCGGAGCGCAGCCTCCTGCGCTCGGACCAATGAGAGGAGGGACGCCGCCATCAGCCTCCGGAGTAGAGGCATGACGAAGCCCCGTCAACCGC
>JAYTBL010000566.1:0-3865 GCA_043736975.1 Polyangiaceae bacterium | reverse complement strand
CCCACACGTCCGCGCTCGACTCGAGCGTGGTGCGCGTGCCGCGGCGGAGCGCGGGGTGCTTGCTGCGGATGTCGCCGAGCTTCTTGATGCGGTCTTTGAGGTAGGTCTGGTTCGCGTCGAGCGTGGACCACTGCATGAAGCGGCGGTTGTCGGGATCGCCTGCGCCAGGCAGACCAATCTCGTCGCCGTAGTAGAGGAGCGGCGCGCCGCGGTTCGTGTAGATCACCGCGAACGCGTTCGCGACGCGCTCGTAGGCCTCGACCTCGCCCACCCCGCCCGGCTGGTTCTGCCATGCGCGGTCCTTACCGTCAGCGGCCTGGTTGTCGCCCCAGATGCGGTTGTTCGCGGCGAGATGGATGATCCGCGGCAGGTCGTGGTTGCCGATGAACGTGCTCATCACGGCGTTCGCTCCGTAATAGTAGTCGTTCGAGTTCATGAACGACGCCAGGTCGCTCATGTTCTGCGTGCGCATGACCACGGCCTGCACGAGGTTCGCGCGGAGCGGGAAGTCGAACTGCCCGTCGAGCTTCGTCGAGGGATCGATGTACTGCTTGAGGAGATCGCGGTTCCCGAAGTCGTAGGTCTCGCCCACCATGTAGAAGCGCTGCGGCGGCGTCTGCGTGGCGATGATGTCGGACTTCACCTTTGCTCGCAGCTGCGTGAGCCACGAGATGTCGACGTGCTTGATGGCGTCGGCGCGGAAGCCGTCCACGCCCGTCTGCTTGACCCACTCGACGGCCTGCGTGACCGAGTAGTCGCGCGCGGTGGCGTTCGTGTAGTTCCAGTGCGGAAGGTAGTCGGTGAACCAGCAGCGCTCGGGATCCGTCTCCCACTTGCACGTGTTGCCGCCGCAGACGCAGTCGGCGGAGCCGTTCTTGCTGTTCGGCCAGAACCAGTCGTTGTGCTGCTGGTAGACCTGCGAGGTGTTGTGCACGTGCACCATCGCGTAGTCGAAGATGACCTTCAGGCCCTTGGTGTGCGCGGCCGTGACGAGGCCCTTCAGCTCGGCGAACGTGCCGAAGCACGACTCCGACTGCAGGACGGTGGGATCGCTGTTGTCGAGCTTCGGCCAGTAGCCGTGGAAGCCCGAGTAGAGGCGCGAGTCGCCGCCCACGCCCTGGCCGGCCACCTGCGGGTTGTCGGACGGCACCGTGACCCACAGCGTGTTCACGTTGAGGTCATTGAAGTAGCCGGCGTTGATCTTCTGCGTGACGCCGGCCCAGTCGCCGCCCTGGTAGTTCGCGATCGACTTCGGGCCGCCGCTCACGCCCGCGACGTCGCAATCGTTCGCGGTCGTTCCGTTGAAGAAGCGGTCGACGAACGCGAAGTAGATCACCGAGTCACGCCAGTCGAAGACGCCGGGGGGAAGCGCGCCCTCCTCCTCGCAGAGCGCCGGCTCGCAGGTCTTGCCCGCGAACGTGTTGTTGGTGTTCGCGTTCGAGTCGGTGATCTTCGGCTGCGCCTCGTCGATCGTCCACGTGGTGCCATTGAGGAAGAACTTGAACTGGATGGCCTTGCTGAAGGGAATGTTGAGGTCGACCGACCAGACCCCGCCCTTCTTCGCCATCGGCTTGCCGTTGACCCAGGTGTCCTCGCCGCCGAAGTCGCCGCGGAGCTCGACCGACGTCTCGCCGCGATCGGGGAACGTGACGGTGTGCGCGCACCGCTTGAGCGGGTCGGGGCACACGAACGGCTTCTCGGGGCCGCTGCCATAGCCGTAGCCGTCGCCCCCGCCGAGGCCCGGATTGAACGCCTGCGCGTCGGGCGGCTCGCCGAAGTCGCGGTTGTTGACCTCGTCGCTCCCGCACGCGGGGAGCGACCAGGCTGCGCCGATCGCCCCGCAGAAAGCGACCACACCGACCATTGAACGACTGAGGCTCATGAAGCTCCGCGGGCGTAGGGTGGCTCACAATGGCTGACCGTGCAGGTTTGTCAACTCAGCCCTGAGTCACGAGCTCGTCTCTACTCGGGCGGGGCAGGGCGCGATAGGGGGCCGTGGGCGACCGGCGAAACCGCCGCATTGACGGGCCGGCCCGTTCCACCCAGGCTCCCCCGGTGACGGACGTTCGGCGCCGTGGCGGGTCCGCGTCCAGGATCCTGGTGTTCCTGCGGTGGGCGGCGTTCCTGGGGTGTGTCGGGCTGTTCATCCACGCCCTGGCGCAGTCCGACCTCACCATGGCGTGGGAGCGGATCCGGGCCATCGGGCCACTCGCGCTGGTCGTCATGGTGCCCTTCCCCATCGCGATCGCGCTCGACGCCTGGGCGTGGAAGGTCCTGCTGGCGGGGCTCGACCGCCACGTGCCGCTGGGGACGCTGTTCAAGGTGCGCCTGGCGAGCGAGGCGGTGACGAACAGCGCGCCGCTGGGGGCCCTCCTCGCCGACGCCCTGCAGCCCGTCCTCGTCGCACGCCGCGCCGACGTGCCCATCGAGGACGTCTACGCGGCCTCCACCGCCAAGCGGTGGACCGTGGTCCGGATGCACGGGACGTACGTGGCCGTCGCCTGCGCGTTCGGCCGCGACACGCTCGATCGCGCCTCGCCCGCGCTGCTCCACGGGGATTGGCTCCTCGCCCTATGCTTCGCGTGCGCCGGCGGGCTGGTGCTCGTCTCGGGCGGGATCGAGGCGCTGGCCGCGCGCGGACAGGTGGCTGCGCGCGTCTCCGGGATGCTCGGCAACGCGCGGTTCACGCGCCTGAAGGGCTGGATCGAGGAGCGGCGGCACCGCTTCGTGCGCGCCGACGCGCAGCTCGCGCGCCTCTCGAAGAGCAACCGCGTCGGCCTCTCCGCTTCCTGGCGGATGCTCGGGCTGTGGATCTTCGAGGGCCTCGAGACCTACGTGATCCTCCGCTTGCTGGGCGCGCCGCTGGGGTTCGTCGAGGTGATGGCCGTGGACGCCGCGCTGTCGGTGGTGCGCTCGAGCGCGATGTTCGCGCCGGCGGGGATCGGCGTGCAGGACGTCGGCTACCTCGCGATGCTGGAGGCGCTCGGCGTGCCCGGCGCGGCGTCGCTCGGGCCCGCGTTCATCGTGATCAAGCGCGTGAAGGAGGCGATCTGGGTGGCGATCGGGTTCGTGATCCTGGCGCGACTGGGCCCGCGCGAGGACCTCGAGGCGGCGAAGGAAGAGATCACGGCTCAGTCGTCGTGAGCGGCCGCGCGGGCGGCGACGGTCTGGACGCGCTGCGTGTACGGGCTGCGCGGGTGGGCTGCGAGGAAGCGCGCAGCGGCGGCGCGGGCCGTGCGGAGATCGTTCGACGCAAAGAGGGCGTCGACGCGCAGGGCTTCGGCCTCCTCGCGGAGGAAGCCATGCGGGTAGAGGCGGGCGTGGGTGGAGAGGATTGAGAGGGCCGCCGCTGGATCGGCGGGGAGAGACGCGCGAGCGCGGCGGAGGAGGGAGAGCTCGCTCGGGGCCTGGGAGGGGGCCGCTATTGGGGGTGGTGAAAAGAGAATGGGAACAGGGACAGGAATGGGAACAGGAACCGACGGAGACGACGCGACGGGCGGAGTGGACGCGACGGGCGGGGGTGATGGGGCGACGGGGAGAGGGCGCGGGGAGGGATCGCCCGCGAGCGTCAGGACGGAAAGGGGGACCAGGAAAAGACGGAGGAGGTCGCGGGTCGGGGACCGGGCGCGAAGCGAGCGAGAGGAGGCGCACGTCTCCAGCGAGACGAGGAGCGCGGCGGCCAGGACGCGCTCGGCGCTATCGCGAGAGGGGCGATCCTTGCGCGCTGCGCGCAGGAGCTGCGCGCGGAAGGTGGCGGCCCCTCGCAGGCTCGGGTCACTCATTTGGAGGCTCCAGCGCGGAAGGGCACAGCAAAGGCCTCGAAGAGCTCGCGGGCGCGGCGGAGGCGCGAGGCCACCGTGCCCGG
>JAYTBL010000565.1:0-9351 GCA_043736975.1 Polyangiaceae bacterium | reverse complement strand
GACACGGCGATCACGTCGGCCTGCGCGCCGGCCTCGGCGCGGGTGTTGAGCGTCTCGGTGTCGGCACGGTCGGCGACGAACGTGAGCCCCTCGGCGTCAATCTTCCCGTTCAGGAGCGCCCAGAACATGAAGATGTCGTCGCTGTCGGGCGAGAAGGAGAGGCGGATCGGCGGCACGGTGGGCGTCAACATAGCATCGAGGTTCTGGTAGGGTCCGCCGATGCGGATTGCCATGCTGGAGCGAGATGGCCTGACGTCCTGGTACGCCCTGGAGGGCCCGCGGGCCCGCCGCTTCGACGGCTCACCTTTCGCCGGCGGAACCGTCACCGGCGAGCCGGTGGTGTGGGACGAGGCCGAGCTCCGCGCCCCGGTGCGTCCCACGAAGATCGTCTGCATCGGCCGCAACTACGCGCTGCACGCGAAGGAGCTGGGCAACGAGGTCCCCGCCGAGCCGCTGATGTTCTTCAAGCCGCCCTCGTCGATCATCGGCCCTGCCGAGTCGGTGGTGCTGCGCGCGGAGAGCGACAAGGTCGAGCACGAGGCCGAGCTGGGCGTCGTGATCGGCAAGCGCTGCGCGCGCGTCTCCAGGGAGGAGGCGCTCTCCTACGTCTTCGGGTACACGTGCGTGAACGACGTCACCGCGCGCGACCTGCAGAAGAAGGACGGCCAGTGGACGCGCGCGAAGGGCTTCGACACGTTCTGCCCGGTGGGACCGTGGATCGAGACGGATCTCGACCCCACCGATCTCTCGGTCCGCTGCCTGGTCGACGGCGCGGTGAAGCAGGATGGGCGCACGTCGCAGATGATGTTCGACGTCGCAGCGCTCGTCGCGTACGTGAGCAAGGCGTTCACGCTCGAGCCTGGCGATCTGATCGCGACCGGCACGCCCGAGGGGGTGGGCGCGATGCCGGCGGGTAGCCGCGTGACCGTCGCGATCGAGAAGATCGGCGAGCTCACGGTGGGCGTCGTTCCGCCTCGCGGATGAAACGCCCCGCATCCAAGATCGTGATGGCTGCCGCGGCGGGCGGCGTGCTGCTGATCGTCTTCGCGGGCGTGCGCACCGCGCTGCGGACCTACGGTGCGAAGGCGAGCGATGACGTCCCCTGCGGCGACGGCTTCGTGCGTGCGGGCACGCGCTGCTGCCCCACCAAGCAGCCGGCGCCCGGTCCAGGGCGGTGCGCGATCGGACCGCCGGGCACGTGCCCCGCGCCGCTCGTGGCCACGCAGCACGGCTGCGACGCGCCCCAGCGCAGCACCGTCGATGTCCTTAAGACCAGCGTGATCATCGGCCCCTCCGACTGGGAGGCCGAGGGACGGGTGCGCCCGCGCACCGTCTCGGCCGGTCCGTTCGCGCTCGATCGCTTCGAAGTATCCGTTGGTCACATTCGCTGTCCGGAGTGCCCGCCGGGCGTCGCTGCGCGGCACGCGGGCCGCGATCCCGGGCGGGCGGCGTCCGAGGTCACGCTCTTCGAGGCGCGCGCGATCTGCGCGGCGCGCGGCGGCCGCCTCCCCACCGAGGACGAATGGATCGTCGCGGCCGCCGGCGAACGCCCGCGTCGCTATCCGTGGGGTGATACCGGCGCGGTGTGCCGGCGGGCGGCGTGGGGCCTCACCAAGGGCCCGTGCGCGAGCGGCGCGACCGGGCCCGACACCGTCGGCGCCCATCCCGACGGCGCGACCCCGCTCGGCATCCACGATCTCGCGGGCAACGTCGCGGAGTGGGTCGAGACGGGGATGTGCCCCGCTGCCCCGTGCACCGGCGTGGTGCGCGGCGGCTCCTTCGAGACCGACCTCGCCACCGATCTGCGAACGTGGGTTCGCAGGGAGGTCCCCGGTTCGTCGCGCGAGCCGTCGATCGGCTTCCGCTGCGCGTACGAACCTGTAGTCTCACCGGCCCCCCAATGACCTGTGTAGTCCTCTCCATCGGCACCGAGCTCACCCGCGGCGAGCTCGTGAACTCGAACGCGGCCTGGCTCTCGGCGGGCCTCACCGACCTCGGCTTCGAGGTGGTCGAGCACGCCGTCGTGGACGACGACCAGGATCGCATCATCGCGGCGCTCGAGCGCCTCGCGACGTTCGCAGACGTCATCGTGTGCACCGGTGGGCTCGGCCCGACCACCGACGACCTCACCACCGTCGCGGTCGCCGCGGCGCTGGGCGTCGGTCTGGTGCGCGACGAGGGCTCGATGGACCACATCCGCCGCCGCTTCGAGCGGCTCGGCCGTCCGATGTCCGATTCGAACGCGAAGCAGGCCGATTTTCCTGAGGGTTCGACGGTGCTCGCGAACCCCGTCGGCACCGCCGCGGGCTTCGAGGCGAAGCTCCGCAACGCGCGCGCGTACTTCATGCCCGGTGTCCCCCACGAGATGAAGCGCATGTTCGACGAGCAGGTCGTCCCGCGTATCCGGGACATCGCGCCCAACGACAGCCACCAGATCCGCTTCCGCACCTTCGGCTCACCGGAGAGCGTGGTGGGCGAGAAGCTCGCGGGCGTGGAAGAGGCGTTCCCGGGCGTGACCATCGGCTACCGCGCGCACTTCCCCGAGATCGAGGTGAAGGTCCTGGCCCGCATGCCGGGGCCCGCGTCGCGCCGCCCGGGCGCCGTCCTCCCCCTCGACCCCCAGGCCATCGTCCGCGACCTCGCCGAGCGCGCCGCCGCCGAGGTGGCCGCGCGCCTCGGGGACATCGTCTACGGCGACGGCGACGACACCTTCGCCGGCGTGGTGGGCCGCGCGCTCCGCACGCGCGGCTGGACGCTCGCCATCGCCGAGTCGTGCACCGGCGGCCTCGTGGGCCACATGATCACGAAGGAGCCGGGCGCGAGCGACTACCTCCTGCTCGACGCCGTCACGTACGCGAACTCCGCGAAGCAGTCGGTGCTCGGGGTCGACGAGGACGTGCTGCGCGGCCACGGGGCGGTGAGCCCCGAGTGCGCGGCGCGCATGGCGGAGGGCGCGCGCCGCGTCTCTGGCTCCGACGTCGCGCTCGCCATCACCGGTATCGCCGGCCCCGGCGGCGCGAGCGACAACAAGCCCGTCGGCCTGGTCTACTTCGCGATCGCGACCAAGGACGGCACCGAGGTCAAGGAGCGCCGCTTCAACGGTGAGCGCGCGTGGATCCAGACGCTCGCGTCGTACGTCGGCCTGCAGATGGTCCGCGACGCGACGACCCAGAAGACCTGACGCTCGCTACTTCTGGACGAGGATCTCGTCGGCCCACTTCTTCGCGACCGCGCAGGTGCTCGACGAGCTCCACGCGCCGCTCGCGACCGTCGCGGGGCCGGCGATCATGACGACCTCGCGGTCCTTGCGCGCGAACAGGAGCGGCCCGAGCTCCTTGCGATCGAAGCACACGGTCGAGGCGTCGCCGATGGCCGGCTTGCCGAGCGTCTTCTTCAGCGCCGGCGTGAGCTTGGTGAGCAGCCGCTCGGCGTAGGCGTCGGGTTTGCCGGGCTTGGGCGCCTCGTCGACGCGAAGATGCACGGCGTACGCCAGCTGATCGCCCTTCGTGAAGGCGGAGCTGCGATCGCCGCCCCAGCCGGAGGCCGCGAGGCGGGCATCGGGGTCGTCGAGCCACTCCGAGAACGTGAGCGCGAAGCCGAGCTCGCCGTAGGTGTCCTGGTCCTCGTTCTTCCAGCCCTCGCCGAGCGCGCTCGCGGTGGGCGCGAGCACGGTGAGCGCGCCTTCCTGGGCCTCCCACTTCGCGGCGTGCAGCACCTGCTCGGTGGTGGTGGGCAGGCGGTCCCACGCCGCGTCGACGCCGGCCCAGCCTCTCTTGCGGCGCAGCTCGTGCACGAACGCGATGCCTTCCATGTACGGCGCGACCAGCGTCGATCGCAGGATGTGCGGGACGCTTTGCACGTCGCCCATGTTCATGCCGCCCTTCATCAGCTCGCGGATGGCCTCGGGCGGGATGTCGAGCGCGCTGCGATCTGGCTTCATGAGGAAGTCGAGCATGAGGCTCGTGGCGTCGCCCTCGGCGAGGCACGCGAGCGCGAGCGATTGATCGCCCTGCCCCGGCTTGTAGTCGGAGCGCTTCTTGAGATCCCAGCGCTGGTCCTGCAGCGCGTGCACCAGCTCGTGGGCGAGCGTGGCCTGCGCCTGCGGCCCCTTGAGATCGGCGGCGAGGTACATCGTGCCGTTCTTCGGCTCGTAGAAGCCCTCGAGCTGGGCATCGAGCAGCTTCATCATCTCGCCCAGGTAGTCGAACGTCGGCGGCGCGAACCCGACGATCTGGAGGAGCAGACCTTCGCGGCGGAGGGCCTCGGGCGGGTACTCGCGCAGCGCCTTGTCCTTCACGCGCGCGACCAGCTGGTCGCGCTCGAGCTTCACGCCGGGCACGGGCTTGGTCGCGGTGATGCCGCGCATCTCGCTGACCTTGAGGAGCGTGCGCGCGACCTGCTTCGAGTCCTTGGACTCGAGCGAGCCCTCGGGGCTCGGCGCCGCGAGCACCGCGGGGCCGCCGCCGGCATCGGCCACGATCGCCTCCGTGGCGACGGGATGCGCGGTCGGAGTCGTGCTCGAGCACGCGGCGAGCAAGGAGAGCGCGACCGCGACACTTCGGGTGATCATTGCTGGCCTCGCAGCGCGCTGATGTTCTGTGCGTAGTCCTTCGTGCCGAACACGGCGCTGCCGGCCACGAGCACGTTGGCGCCTGCGGCCACGACCGCGGGGGCGGTCGCGGGGGTGATGCCGCCGTCGATCTCGAGATCGATGTCCCGCCCGCTCGCCGTGATCATGCTGCGGATGTTCACCACCTTGGGCAGCACCTCGCGGATGAACGACTGTCCTCCGAACCCGGGGTTCACGCTCATGACGAGCACCAGGTCGACGACGCCCATCACGTAGCGGATGGTCTCCTCGCTGGTCGACGGGTTCATGGTCACGCCCGCGCGCTTGCCGAGCGACTTGATGTGACAGAGCGTGCGATGGAGGTGGGTGCACGCCTCGACGTGGATGGTGATGGTGTCTGCGCCGGCCTCGGCGAAGGCCTCGACGTAGCGCTCGGGCTCGACGATCATCAAGTGACAATCGAGCGGCAGCTTCGTGGTCTTTCGCAGCGCCTTCACGATCGGCGGCCCGAGCGTCAGGTTCGGGACGAAGCGTCCGTCCATCACGTCGACGTGCACCCAGTCGGCCCCGGCCTTCTCGATCGCAGCGACCTCCTCGCCGAGCCGTGCGAAGTCGGCGGAGAGGATCGAAGGCGCGACGAGAGAAGCACGGGCGGCCATCGCAGCTGCTTACCACAAGGGCTCGCGCGCGGCCTTGCGCTCCGCCGGCATCTGCGAAAGTCTGACGTCTGCATGCAGACCCGCAAGATCACCAAGGGCGACTTCGATCATATCGTCGAGGTCATCGACCGTTGGTGGGGCGGCCCGATGGCGAACTTCGCCCATCCGATCTTCTTCTACGAGCTCGGCGACAACGCGCTCATCGTCGAGGAAGAGGGCAAGCTCGTCGGCTTCCTCCTCGGCTTCCTGGTCTTCAAGACGCCGAAGACCGGATATGTCCACCTGGTCGGCATCCATCCGGACTTCCGGCGCAAGGGCGTGGGCCGTCTGCTCTACGGAGACTTCACCGAGCGCTGCCGCAGCCTGGGCTGCGATCAGATGAAGGCCATCACGACGCCCGGCAACGAGGGCTCGATCAGCTTCCACAACGCGCTCGGCTGGACCCCCAGCGAGATCGACGACTACGCCGGCCGCGATCGCCGTCGCATCGTGTTCACGAAGGACCTGAGCGCACCGCCGAACTAGCTGACAGCTGACAGCTGTCAGCTGATGTCGGCGCGTATCCTTCCTTTCGGCGTCCCACGAGGGTCTCGCGGGTCACGGGTAGGGGCTACGGATGCTACGAAATCAGCCACTTGATGCGCTCTTATCCGTTCTTCTCGTACGTCGCCTCGAGCGCGGCCGTCGGGGTGTCTCTTCTCGCGGCCTGTTCGTCGACGAGTGACCGGACCCTGGGCTTCACCGAGGACAGCGGCATCACGCCCACGCCGCCGCCCCAGCAGACGCGGCCTGACGCGAAGATCGACGAGCCGATCGTCGACCCCACGAACGACGGCGGCGCCGAGGCCGACGCGCCCGACACGTGCAAACGCACCGCGCCCAGCAACAAGTGCGGGCTCGCCCCCCAGTGCGGCTGCACGCTTGCCGAGACCTGCGAGGTGCAGGATGGCGTCGGTGCCGTCGACTGTGTGACCGCGGGCCTCGCGCCGATGGGCTCGGCCTGCGTGAACACTGCCGGCTGCGCGCGCGGGCTGACGTGCATGTACGGCACCTGCCACGCGTACTGCGGCAATCCGGGCAGCGCCTGCACCGCGCCCAAGACCGGCGGCTGCGAGCAGGTGAAGAACACGGGCGGCACCGCGATCCCGAACCTGAGCGTCTGCCGCATCGCGTGTGACCTGCGCGACGCGACCGCCTGCGGGACCACCAGCAGCGCGGGCACGGGCGTCTGCCAGGTCGACGCCGCGGGGAACACCGACTGCGCGAAGGGCGGAACGCGCACGGTCGGCCAGACCTGCACGCCGACCGACGACTGCGGCCCGACCCTCGTCTGCGCCGGCAACGTGACCAACGGCAACACCTGCCGGAAGTGGTGCCGCGTCGGGACGGCCGACTGCGGCGGCGCGGTGGCCTGCGTGGCCTTCGCGCCGCCGGTCGTGGTGAACGGCGTCGGCTACGCGGGCTGTCCTTAGCGCGCGTCTCTGGCTTTACACGGCCACCGTAAAGAGGGATGACTTAGGTCGATGTCGTCGTCCGTGAAGACCCCCGTAGCCCCCGGCCGTCGATCCGAGCCCCCCGTGACGAATGCGCAGCTGCGCGACGTCGGGCTCTTCGGGGCCCTCTCGGACGAGTTCCTCGAGCATCTCTGCGCGATGCTCGAGGTGAAGCGCCTGCTTCCCGGTGAGCTCGTGTTCCGCGAGGGCGACCCAGCGCGCGAGATGTACGTCGTGCTCGAAGGCGAGATGGAGGTTCTGAAGAAGAGCCGCCGCGGCCGCGAGACCCGCGTGGCGATCCTCGGACCGAACGACTGCTTCGGCGAGATGTCGATCATCGACATGCAGCCCCGTTCGGCCACCGTGCGCACGCTCGGCGCGACGCGCCTGCTCAAGATCTCCACCGAGGAGATGGACGCGCTCTATCGCTACGATCTCAAGTCGTACACGCTCATCGTGCTCAACATCGCGCGCGATCTCTCGCGCCGCCTTCGCGTCACCGACGGGCTGCTGGCCGACTTCACGGCGACGGTCATCGAGGAGTACGTGCAGACGCCCGCCGCGAAGCCAAATCCGAAGCCGACCGCCGGCTGAGGCTGGCGCGAGGGACGCGGGCGCTCAGCCGCCGTCGCCGCCGTCGTCACCTGCGTCGCCGCCGTCACCCGCGTCTCCACCGTCGCCGTCTTGCGTACGACCGCCGTCCGGGTCGGCCGCCGCGTCCGCGTTCGGCGCGGGGGTCTCACCCCCGAGGTTGCCGCCGTCTGCGCGCGTCGACGCGTCGTCGTCGTTGGCGGAGCCGAAGTCTGCCGGCGGAAGCGGCTGCGGATTGAGCGTGCACGCGACGATCGCAGCGCCGACGCCACCGGCGAGCGCTGCGAGGACGAGCGCGCGGCGCATCACTGGTCGCCGCCGTCCGGCGCGGTGCTGTCGCCGCCGTCACCGTCGGCGGCCCCGGCGTCGGCGGGGCCCGTCGGCGCGGCGCCGCTGCTGCCGCTGCTGCCGGTCGAGTCGCTGCCTTCCTTGCCGTTGTCCCGGGGACCCTCGGGAGGCAGCGGCTGCGGGTTCAGGTCCGACTCCGAGGCGCACGCCTGCAGGCCACAGAGCGCGAGAGCGCCCGCGGTCACGAGCAGGAGCTTGCGGAAGGACGTCATGGCAACCGACAGCGAGAAGCATCCGTGATGCCAGCATGAAAATCCACGGGATTTGGACCGGGGAGGGCCGTGACCCACGACACGACGCCGAATTCCGAGCGTTTGCTGGCCCATGTTGGCACAATCGGTCCTTGATGCCGGAAGCCGCCGCCAGCAAGCCCAGCGCCCCTGACGTCTCGCGCGTCTCGCGCCCGCCCGCGGCGAGCGTCCAGAACGTGGTGAAGCGGATCTGGGACGGTCGCGAGAAGCGCGTCGTCGTCGACGACGTCTCGTTCGACCTCGCGCGCGGCGAGCTCGTCGTGATCCGCGGCCCGAGCGGGAGCGGCAAGACCACGCTGCTCGCGATCGTCGGCGCGATGCTGTCGCCGTCGAGCGGCGAGGTGCATCTCGACGGCGAGCCGACCTCGCGCCTGCGCGAGGCGCATCGCGCCGAGGTGCGTCGGCGTAAGGTGGGTTTCGTCTTCCAGGATCTCCAGCTCGTGGACGGCCTCACGTCGCGCGAGAACGTGCTCCTGCCGCGCGTGCCCGACGGCGTACGCCCCGAGGACGAGAAGCGCGCCTTGGAGCTCCTGGAGCGCCTCGGGTTGGCCGCGCTGGTCGACGTGGACGCGCATCGCCTCTCGGGCGGCGAGCGCCAGCGGGTGGCGCTCGCGCGCGCCTTGCTGAACGATCCGCCGCTCCTGGTGCTCGATGAGCCGACCGCCCACCTCGACGACGCCCGAGCCACCTCGATCGTCGACGAGCTGCTGAACTTCGCGAAGGACGGCCGCGCCCTTCTCGTCGCCACCCATGACCCGCGCCTCGCTCAGGCGAAGGGCGTCTCGCGCATCCTGGATCTGGTCGCCGGCAAGCTCGACAGCGTGCCTGGTGGGGCTTCGTCCCTCGCGTCGCGAGGCTCCCCATGATGCGACCGGGTTTCGCCCCTAAGGTTCCTCGCGTGTGCCGGACGCTTCGCGAGGCGCTAGGCTGAAGCTTCTCGCCTCTCGGGCCTGAGGCCCGAGGCCTGCTTCCCCCCCATGAACCTCCTCGAGCCCTGGGTTCTTCTCCGCCTCGCAGCCGGGCTCGTCGCCTGTCTGCTGTTCGCCCGCGGCGCGATGACGGCGCAGAAGGTCCTCCGCCACTTCGACGTGAAGCGCGCGACCGAAGGCCAGCTCGCGCTCGAGAAGCAGATCGAGCTCGGCGCCACGTTCGTGCGGATCGCCGTGGTGGTGCAGGTGCTCGCGCTCGCGCTCTCGGTGCTCGGCGCGGACCGCATGAGCCGCGGCGTTCGCGGTGCGATGTGCGCGTACGGAGTGTTCGGCGCGAACGAATGGGGCTTCCGCTCGCTCGCGGTGACGGGCGGCGTCGCGCTGCTGGCGGGGGTGCTCGCCCAGATCTACGCGTTCGACACGCGGGTGCGCGCGCTCGATCTGGCGAGGCCGCTTGCGTACATGACGCTCGCCATGTTCCCGCTCTCGGTCTTCGACCTCGCGTGCGCG
>JAYTBL010000564.1:0-3876 GCA_043736975.1 Polyangiaceae bacterium | reverse complement strand
CACCTGCCCCCGCTCGCCTCTCGCATCGACTTCGTCCACCCTGACGAGGGGCTCGAGTCGGCGCCGCCCGCGCACGCGGCGCTCGTCAGGCCTCGAGGCGCGCATGCCGACGCATCCTCGCGGCCCCTCGACCCTCTCCCGGCGCCGCCTGGCCGCGCTACCGCCTCACGTGGAGACGCGCGCCTGGTACAGAATGGCCGTCGAGTCGTACGCGCTCCCGCCCGAGGCGCTGCCGCCGTCACCCATCCTCGATGCCGTCCTCCAGGAGCCCCGTGCGATCTGGCCCTGGGGCGCCGCCGGTGACGCCCTCGACGCCGCCGCCCTCGCGGCCGAGGCCGATGCGCAGCGCGCCAAGGAAGCGGCCGACGCGGCTCGCATCGAGCAGAATCGACCTAACCATAGGACGCTCGACCAGCTCGAGGCGATCGCATCGGCGACGGCCATCGAGTCGGGCTCGTGCATCGGGCGCGATGCATGGATCCTGAGGTAGTTCCCCCTGCCGATCCCGTCGATACCCTCCGCTACACTCGCCGTGCGCGGCACAAAGGGCACCCCTACGACGTAGTGGGATCCGCCGCTGCGCGTGATCTGCTGCACGACCCCGAACGCGTAGCGCCCGTCGCCCAGCTCGTGGCCCATCGCCACGCCGAACGCGCGCACGCCGGCCGCGTACCATCCGCCAACGACATCAGGATCACGTGACGCAGAATGAACTCCTTTCGGCGCGAGGCGATGAGTGTTGGACGGCTTCCTCGCCTCGCGAGGCGAGAAGCGAACGGGTAACGAGTCGAAAGCCTCGATGGTCGCGGCGGTCATCGGCGAGGAGACGCTGGTCTCCCGGGTGACGGCCGTCATGGTGGACGCGTACATCTCGACCCGCCGCCAGCACCGGACGCAACGCGATGAGCCGGTGACCGACCACACGATCTGCAAGGAGCTAGCCGTACTCCGCGCCGCTCTCACCCTTGCCAAGCGGCGAGGGAACTGGGCCGGTGATCTCGATGCCGTGTTCCCGTCATCGGGAGATTTCTCGGCGGGCTACGACCCCAAGAAGAGCGGCGAGCGCGCGCTGTCGAGGCGCGACGTCGGGGCGCTACACGCATGGGGCCTGGACCACCGCGGCATGACGCCGAAGCAGTGGGCTCGCGAGCGCGAGCGGCGCGAGGTCATCCTGGCGATCATCTCGTACGCCATCGCGACCGGATCCGAGATGGCCGCGCTGGAGCGCGCTCGATGGGACGACATCGCGGCCGATCGGAGAACGGTCCACGTGCGCGGGACCAAGAACGACCATCGCGAGGCGGACGTCCCGATCGCGACGCTAGAGCAGGCGTGGCTACTCGACTACGCCACACGGTACGCGCCGGGCTCGGGTGACCTCATGTTCCCAGCGTCGGTGCTGAGCAACGTCCGTCGTGGGTTCGCCCGTGCGTCCGCGGGGGCCGGGGTGCACCACTTCTCGCCCCACAACGTTCGCCACACGCTCGCACAATGGCTCGTGGCTGGCGGCGTTCACTCCGCGATCGTGGGGCGGAGCCTTCGCCACGCGGACGGGCGCATGGTCGAGTCGACGTACGGTCATCTCCGAGGCGCGGAGGAGGTCCGGAGCGCCATCGAGGCCCAGTACACGATGCATGTATCATGCAACACTGAGCGGTTTCTGAGCGGTATCGGGGACGCAGATGGCACAAATGGCGACCCTGGCGAAGGTCCTGACATCCGCGAATCGCATCTTTTTGCAGATCTTGCGGTGCCTGGTCCCGGAATCGAACCAGGGACACGGGGATTTTCAATCCCCTGCTCTACCAACTGAGCTAACCAGGCGGTCTGTTTGAAGTCGGAACTTCTTCTTTCGCGGGCCGGACGTCAAGCGGTCTCGGAAGAATCCGCGTCGACGATGCTCGCAAGCGAAGCCCGCGGAAGATCTGAAATTCAGCGCACTTTGTCAAGCACCTCGTCTTGTCTCTCCTTCGCATCCTTCTTCAGGGGTACCCCGGCCCGAGGTCAGCGTGCGCGACGCTCGAGGTGAATCGCATCGAGCTCGACCAGGACGCGGTGGTTGACCTGGCCGGTCATCAGCGGCCCGCACACGAACACCCGGCCCCGCCGCTCCACGACGCGTGAGCCTACACCTTGGCCGGGCTCCGGCCGCTGATATAGGCTCACCGCAGTGACGTCCGCCCTCGATCCGCTCGGACTCGTCGGAACGACGATCGTCGAGAAGTACGCGATCGAGTCGATCGTCGGTCAGGGCGGGTTTGCCACCGTCTTCCGCGCCACGCACCTGCTCTGGAAGCGGCCCGTCGCGGTGAAGGTCTTCACCGCGCTCGGCGAGGTCGCCGAGGACCAGCGCGAGCAGCTCCTCAAGGACTTCATCCAGGAGGGCGCGCTCCTCGCTGAGCTCTCCGAGCGGTCGGCGGCGATCTGCCAGGCGCGCGACGTCGGGATGCTCGTCACCAAGAAGGGCCAGTCGGTCCCGTACATGGTGCTCGAGTGGCTCGACGGCCGCCCTCTCGACGCCATCCTCGAGGACGAGCGCGCCGCGAGCGCGCCGCTGCGCAGCCTCGCCGAGACGGTGCGCCTCCTCGATCCGGTCGCCGACGCGCTGGCCCTCGCGCACTCCAAGGGCATCGCCCACCGTGACATCAAGCCCGCCAACATCTTCGTCCTGGGCGCGAGCGGTGACGGCGCGGTGAAGCTCCTCGACTTCGGCATCGCGAAGGTCGTGCAGGACGCGCAGAAGATGGGCTTCGGCAAGACCGCCGGGCACATCACGTCGTTCACGCCGCTCTACGGCGCGCCCGAGCAGTTCAATCGCGCCTACGGTTCGACCGGTCCCTGGACCGACGTCTTCGCGCTCGCGCTCGTCGCCGGCGAGCTCCTCTCCGGCAAGGAGCCGCTCGCGGGCGACAACATCGTCCAGCTCGCGCACGCCACCTCCGACGAGAAGCTGCGGCCCACGCCGCGAATGCACGGCGTCACCACCTCGGACGAGATCGAGGCCATCTTTCAGAAGGCCCTCGCGGTGAAGCCCGAGGCGCGCTTCCAGAGCGCCGCCGAGTTCTGGAGCGCGCTGCGCACCCAGCTCGGCAGCGATCGCCTTAGCCTCCTGCAGATGCCGCGATCCGCGCCGCGCTCCGGGAGCGTCCCCGGCGCCGACACCATCGTGGACACCGGCCCGCCGCTCCCGCCCGCGTTCGCCGACACCGCGCCGTTGCACGATCGGAGCGCCACCACCATCGCGCCCGCCGCGGTCCCGCCGCCCAGGAGCCGCACCCCGCTGCTTGTCGGCGTCGCCGCGGTCGCCGTCGTGGCGCTGGGCGGCGGAGCCTATGCCCTGCGCGGCAGCGGGAGCCGCGTCTCCGCGCCGGTCGCGAGCGCGTCGGCGACGACGACCAGCAGCGCGCCGCCCGGGATGGCCACCGCCTCCGCGCCCCTGGCGCTGCAGTGTCCCGCGGGGATGCTCGCCATCCCCGGCGGCGAGTACTTCATGGGCTCCGAGGAGAAGAACGCCGAGGACTCCGACCGCCCCGCGCACAAGGTGAAGCTCTCGCCTTACTGCATCGACGAGCTCGAGGTGACGGTTGCACAATACAAGGAGTGCTCCGATCGCGGCGCCTGCCGCCGCGCCGGCAAGGAGAACGTCTGGCCCGACATCCTGCCCGCGCAGCAGAAGATCTACGACCCGCTGTGCAACATCAACGACCCGGTGGGGAAGGCGAAGCACCCCATCAACTGCGTCGACTGGGACCAGGCACGCGAGGCCTGCGAGGTGCGCGGCGCGCGGCTCCCCACCGAGGCGGAGTGGGAGTTCGCGGCGCGCGGTTCGGACGGTCGCGTCTATCCGTGGGGTGATGATCCGCCGAGCGGCGAGCT
>JAYTBL010000563.1:0-19199 GCA_043736975.1 Polyangiaceae bacterium | reverse complement strand
CCGCCTTGCACGATCGCGAAGAGCCCCTGCGCCGCGTTGGTGCGCGCCGCGAGGCTGCGCAGCGCCCAGCGATGCGTACGCTGCATCGCGGCGCGCGTGGTGGCCTCGTCGGACATCGAGTTGATGCACTCGTCGAGCACCATCATGATGTCCGAGCCGATCGCAGTCTGCACCTCGATCGAGCGCTCGGGTGAGAGCAGGTGCATCTGCTGATCGGTGTAGCCCTTGAAGCGCGCGCCCTTCTCGGTGATGACGCGATCGGCGGGGAGCGAGAAGATCTGGTAGCCACCCGAGTCGGTGAGGACCGGCCCGTCCCAGCCCATGAATTTGTGGATGCCTCCCAGCGTGCGGAAGGCCTCGGGGCCAGGCCGCAGCATGAGGTGGTAGGTGTTGCCGAGCACCACCTGGGTACCCACCGCACGCAGGTCGACGGGCGCGCAGTTCGTGACCGAGGCCCGCGTACCGACGTCCATGAAGACGGGCGTCTCGATGGTGCCGTGAGCCGTCGTCAGTGCCCCTCGGCGCGCACGAGATCCGGGATCGGTCGCAGAGACGTGGAACGGGAGCGTCATCGATCGGGCGGAAGTTGTAGCCTGGGCCGCGTTGGAAGACTTCGACGATCTGATCATCGGCTCCGGCATGGCCGGGCTCGCCGTGGGCTCGCTGCTGGCGGCCTCGGGGCGGCGCGTCGCGGTCCTCGAGGCGCACGACCAGCCCGGCGGCTACGCCCACACCTTCCGGATGAAGGACTACCGCTTCTGCGCGCAGGTCCACTACGTCTTCAACTGCGGCGAAGGGGACAGCATCCACGACCTCCTCTCGACGCTGGGCCTCGCCGAGGAGGTCCCGTTCCTGCGTCTCGATCCCGAAGGCTTCGACCACGTCGTGGTCGCCGGTGAGCGCTTCCGCATCCCCAACGGCCTCGACAAGCTGCGCCGTCGCCTGGTGCGCCGCTTCCCCGAGGCGGAGCGCGCGCTCCGGCGCTACGTCGCGATCGTCACCGTGCTCGGCGCCGAGCTCGAGCAGCTCGACGTCCCCGCCAGCGGCCTCTCGCTCGCCGCGGTGCGCGCCGCGGTGCGCGCGCGGCACGTTCTCTATTACCTCCGGTGGACGCTCCAGGACCTCTACGACAAGCTCGCGATGCCGCCAGCGCTGCGCGCGGTCCTCGCCGGCCAGTCCGGCGACTACCTGCTGCCCCCGCGGGACGTCTCGCTGCTCCTGCACGTCGCGCTGGTCACGCTCTACGATCGCGGCGCGTACTACCCGCAGAAGCACTACTTCCACTTCGTCGAGTCGCTGGTCGCGGCCATCACGAAGCACCCCGGCTGCACGGTGCTGCTCGAGCACGAGGTGACGCGCATCGAGACCGCGCACGGGAAGGTCAGCGGCGTCGTCACGAAGAACGGCAAGCGCTTCACCGCGCGCCGCTACATCTCGAACGCCGATCCGCAGCTCACCGCACGGCTCGCCGGCGAGGAGCACCTCGCCGCCGATCGCAAGCTCCTCGAGTACGACTACTCGTGCGGCACCTTCACGATGTACCTCGGCGTCCGCGGCCTCGATCTCCGCGACCACGGCTTCGGCTCGTTCAACGTGTGGCACTACCCGCACGCCGACCTCAATCGCCTCTACGACGACCAGCTCGCGCGCCACGACCTCTCGAACCCGTGGCTCTTCCTCTCCACGCCTACGCTGCACTCTGACGCTCCAGGCCTCTGCCCGCCCGGCGATCAGATCCTGGAGGTCGCGACCGCGTGCGACTACCGCCACTTCGCCGAGCTCCGCCAGCGCGACCGCCGCGCGTACAACCTCGAGAAGAAGAAGATCCGCGAGCGCCTCTTCGACGTGCTCGAGGCGCATTACGTGCCCCGCCTCCGCGAGCACCTCGTCATGCGCCTCGTCGGGACGCCCGCCACCAACGCCCGCTTCGTCAGGGCGCCCGAGGGCAACTCCTACGGCGCGGCGCTCACGCCGCGCAACATGGGCCCGCAGCGCAGGCCGTTCCGCTCGGCGATCGACAACCTTTGGCTCGTCAACGCCACGGCCGGCTTCCCCAGCGTCGCGGGCGCGATCGGCGCCGGCATGCGGCTGCACGCCGAGCTCGCCGGCTAGAGCATCGCGCGCGTCACCCGATCGGGTGACGCGTCCTCGCGCGCCCACGGCGCCGCGTCTGCCGGGACCCGTGCCAGCCACCAGGCGTGCGCACAACCGCGCATTTTCTCCGGGCACGTGCGCTGCAGTCCGTCGCTGCAGATGGCGATCACCCTATCGCGGTTGGCTCGGCGGCTCTCGTTGGTGGTGGTCCTGGTCGCGGTGCTCCTCGCGAGCGCGCTCTCCACCGGCGCCGCCGCCACGCCGAGCCCGCGATCGCAGCGCGCCGCGCATGCGCTCGAGGTGCAGGGGACGACGCGGGGCGGTGAGACGCGCGGCCTCTACCCTGCGCAGGCGCTCACGCTCCGCGCCGAGGGGGAGGCGCTCCTCGCGTTCCCGCCGTCACGCACCGCCGCGAAGGCGCCGCTGAGCGTCGTCTTCCTCCACGGCGCGCGTGGCCGCGCCGCCAACGGCTGTCCCGCGTTCCGCTCCGGCGCGAGCGAGCTCGGCTGGCTGGTTTGTCCCGAGGCCATCGAGGCCCAGCCCGACGGCTCGTGGTCGTGGGGCGCGGACGTCTTCCAGCAGCGCCCCGTCGTCGCGCGCGCGCTCGCCGCCGCGCACGCCGAGGGCGCGTCGAAGGAGCCGGGCGTCGCGGTCGGCTTCTCGCAGGGCAGCTACGTGGCGCTCGATCTCCTGAAGGCGAGCTTCGCCAGCTTCCGCGGCCTGGTGCTCCTCGGTGCCGAGCTCCACCCGAACGTGAAGACGTTGCGCGACGCCGGCGTGAAGCGCGTCGCGCTCGGCGCCGGCCGCTACGACACCATCCCCTACGCCGCGCTCCAGGAGGAGGCCGTGCGTATGGAGAACGAGGGCCTCGAGGCGCGCTTCTACGATCTCGGCAAGGTCGGCCACACGTACCTCGCCTCCGACCCCGCGGTCCTGCGCGACGCCATCGCGTGGGCCGGCGGCAAGGACGACTGATGCCGTCGCTCAGCGGCGCGCGAGGAACGTCGCGACGCGCGCGGCGGTGCGGGCGCGGAAGGCGTCGTCCACGGGCGGGCAGTGCCGGCGCAGACCGCCGCCAGCCACGTGCCGTACGAGTTGTCCTGGAGAACCGCGCTTAGTAGGCTCCACGTCTCATGGACCCCGTCACCGCCCTGGAGGCCGCGCTTGCGCAGCATCTCGGGGCCATCCAGCGCGCCGCCTACGGGGCCCCTCCCGGCGGTGGTCCCGAGTGGGACGCGATGCTCCGCCACTACCGCGTGCCGGCGCTCGATCCCCAGGAGCGCGCGATGATCGTCTCCTGCATGCACATGCAGCGCGGCGCCGTCCCGGCCGAGGTGCGCGTCGTCTTTGCCGGCCTCCAGGCGTGGCTGCAGCGCGAGCTCGATCCGCTGCGCGCGGGCGGGAGCGCCGGCTTCGCGGGCCTCCAGCAGCGCGCCGCGAACCTCGTCGATCACGAGATCGCCGCGTACGAGCGCGCAGTCGGCATCGTGCCTTCGCAGCCGATCGCGGCCGAGCCCGCCGCGCCGGCAGCTCCGGCAGCGCCCAGCCTGGCGTCGATCTTCGCCAACGCCCAGTCGACCTCGAAGGAGGTCCCGTGGGCGAACATGAAGCACAAGAACGTGATCAACCTGAACTGCGTGCACTGCGGCGGACCGCAGGAGCAACCGCAGGACTTCATGTGCAAGTACTGCCGGCGACCGATCGCCGGCTCGATCAAACCAACGGCGTGAGGGGCGGAAGAGAGAACAGATGAATCCGGCGCAGCAGCAGATCGTCGCGCAGTGGAACCAGCACCTCCAGCAGACCGGAGGGCATCTCCAGGGCCTCCTCCAGCAAGCGGGAGGGGGCTGCGAGCAGCTCATCGGGCAGAACCCCGTCGATCCCATTCCTCTCAACAACGCGCTCGGCGCGATCGAGCACCAGGTCAAGGATCTCCGCAGCGCCGTCGACGACGCGTTCTCCCAGTACTACGACCGCGTCTGCGAGCAGGGCCCCGGCGAGCCCGCGCACGGCACCATGAAGCGCGCGATGCGCGGCTTCGTCCGCTGGACCGAGGAGACGTGGCAGCGCTTCGACTCGCACGTCCATCTCCAGCAGTACCGCGCGATGTGGCCGCACGTGCAGCAGGCGATGCAGAAGCCCACCGCGTGCAACCGCTGCGGCGGTCCCGTCCAGCGCGCCACGCCGCACAAGAGCGAGTCGATCAGCTGCCCCGCGTGCCACACCGTGAACCAGGTGCTGCCCGAGTCGGTGGTCGCGCAGTATTTCGGTGGCATGCCCCACTACTTCGCGCAGAGCGGCGTCATCGACCGCTGGGTCGCGCTCGAGAAGTTCAAGGACGACTGGGAGGACTACCGCGACGCGGAGTGGGCCGCCGATCGCGAGCGCCCCGACGAGCCGCTCGACCGCCTGAAGCAGCGCGAGCAGCTCGAGAAGGAGTACTGGACCGCCTACGCCGAGGCCCGCGTGAAGAACGAGGGCGGCACGCCGGACGACGTGCGCACGCTGGTCGACGCACGGATGAAGCAGTCCTTCTACGAGGAGATGAACCTCAACGACGGGTGGCGGAACGCCCACGGTCTGCAGGGCGTCGCCGAGCAGGCGCAGGTGCCCGCGCACCTCCAGAACGTCGACGAGTGGGGCCCGCTCAATCCGCATACCAACCCGATCGCGCTCGAGGACAACTGGGTCCACGAGCAGCTGCTCAACGAGGCGATCCGCGAGCCGGAGCGCCACGCCTCGCTCCTGAAGACGCTCGGCTACCGCGACGCGATGCAGCGCGCGATGGTTCACGGCACGTTCCGCCGGCACTATGACGGTTACCTCATGTCGGCGGAGGGCCAGGGCCTCGTACAGAAGGCGGCCATGCGCGCCATGAACGAGCGCATGAAGTATGCGGTCGCGGCCGGCGCGGCGGGCGGCATCCTCGATCCCATCGAGGGTGTGTCGATCGCGGTCTACGGCAACCTGCAGGTGAAGCAGGCGAGCGCGAGCGCCTCCGAGTTCAGCGCGCTGCTCGCGCAGCACCAGATGGATCAGCCGAAGTGGGAGCGTGTCGCGAAGGGCTGGCTCGATCGCATGACGCGCGACACCACCGGCGCCGTCGCCACCGAGTACTCGAAGGCCTTCATGAGCGGCAACCAGGGCGCGCACGCCGGTATGGGCGCGGCGGCTGCCGACAACATGGCGTCCGGTCAGATGGGACTCCACGGGCCGAGCGCGGCGGAGTCGGTGACGTTCGAGAAGTACTGCGAGATCGCGGGCGCGATGCAGGCGTGGTCGAAGCAGGGCAAGGACATCAGCGCCGGCCTGCACAAGTATTTCCAGATGACGGCCATGGATTACTCCAGCGTCAGCATGTACTGGTCGCAGAAGATGATGGCCGATCTGTCGATGTTCGATCGTCAGACGCAGATCGCGAGTCACTACGAAGCGCAGTACGCCAACATGGCGTGATCCCGTTCCCGCGATGCTCAGTTGCCGCGCGCGCCGATCGATCTCGGGAGCGGGACGAACGCTGCGTTGCGATCGTTGGAGAGCACCGCCACGATCGTCAGGGCGCCGTCGTTGACGATGCCGTGCACGATCCCATGGCGGTACTCCTTGGCGTAGAACGCCGAGGCCTCGAAGCACACGCTGATCACCCGATCGACGCCGAGCACCTGCGCGAAGTCACGGGGCTGCTCGACCGGCGCGCATGGCTTGCCCTCGGCCAGGTTCGCGGCCGCCGACTGCACCATCTGCGGGAGGAGCTGCTTGTCCCTCGCGCCGAGCTTCGGGATCCAGAAGGAGTACAGGATCTCGCGGTCGCCGTCGGGCGAGCGGCCCGACCACTGGAAACGGGTCTCCTGCGGATCGATCGGCGTCCACGTGAAGCCCTCGGCCAGCATCTTCAGGCCGAACGGCTTCGCCTGGCGCGCGAGCGCGTCGGGCACCGGCGCCGCGGGCGGCGCCGAGGGATCCCGCGCCTCGCTCGGAGCGCGTGCGCCGCACCCGACCAGCGCCGTCGCCACCACGCCTGCCAGCAGCGACCTCACTCGTTCTCGCGCGGGCGATCGGACCCCGCCGCCCGCTCCGCCACCGCGGTGAGCTCGGGGACCAGGTCGCGCCCGACGAGCCGCGAGAGCACCGACGAGAAGCCCTCGAGGGGGGGCTCGCTCGCCACCTCCGTCACCGGGATGCGTTGCGAGTTCCGCGCCTCCTGGATGAGCTCGGTGATCGCGCGCTCGCGCTCGGTTCGCTCCTCCTCGGTAGGCCGTCGGGGATCCACGAAGCGCCCGAGCGCGCCGAGCTCCTCGATGATTCCCTCGTAGGTCGTCGCCTCGGGGCGCGAGTCGCCGGGGTAGACGAACACGCCACGCGGGTCGTCGTGCACGTCCGCGAGGGCGACGCCGAAGTGGGCCCAGAGCCAGCCGCGGATCGTGTAGTCGGCGTCGGGGTCATCGACGCGGTGGCCGGTGAAGATCGACACGTTCCCGTCCGCCAGCCAGCGCACCAGCAGCTGGCGATCGGGATCATCGTCGGCCGCGAGCTCCTCGCGGAGCGCTGCCTCGTCGCGGACGCGCAGCAGAACATCGGTGGTGTCGACCCCCATCGTCTACTTCCACGTCTCCCAGACCTCGGGCTTGAAGCCGACGGTGGCCTCGGTCCCGCGGCGCACGATGGGAGTCTTGAGGAGGAGCGCATCCTCCAGCAGGAGCGCCTCGATGCGCGGGCCGGTGGGCGCGGAGTACTTGAGCCCCTTGTCCACGTAGCGCTTGCCCTCGCGATCGATGAGGCCCTCCGGCCCCCCCACGCGCGCCGCGACGCTGCGCAGCTCACCCGGCGACAGGCCCTTCTGCGCGAGGTCCACGCTCTGGATCTTCATCCCGCGCTCCTTGAACCAGCGCTCCGCCTTGCGCGTGTCGGGACACTTCTTGAGACCGAAGACCTGGATGATGGGATTCACGGACATCGCTACCGCAGCGCAGAATAGCAGGAGACCTGGACACCCCGGCGCCCCGAGGAGCATCCTAACGTGGTCGATGTCCTGGTTCAGCGTCTTCTCGCTCGTCGGCTGGCTCACCGTGGTCGTGACCGCGCTCGCGGTGAGGGGCCGGCAGTTCGCGACGTTCCTGGGCGTCCTGATCGGGATCTACTCGCTGGCCGCTGCTGGGATGGCCCCGGCCTTCGCCCCGATCCTGCCCGTCTTCGCGGCGTTCCACGCCGCCGTCTACCTGAACTTCCTCGCGCTCTCCCGGCCGCGCATGAGGCCGCTGCTCTACCGGCTGCTCATCAGCTGGCCGGCGGCGTTCTTCTCGGCGGGCACCCTGCTCGCGCTGCCGTGGGCGGTGCTCGCCGCGTTCGGGCTCCATCCGTGGGCGCCGTGGCTGCCCTATGCGCTGGCGGGCATCGGCATCGTGCAGTCGCTCTCGACGAAGCGTGCCGAGGTCGACCTCGTGATCAGTGGACCCCGCGGCCCGCACGCCGCGAAGCTGGCGCCGCACCCTCCCGGCACTGCGCGTGAGGCGCGGCCCCTGCGCATCGTGCAGATCACCGATCCTCATCTCGGCCCGTTCATGTCGGTGGCGCGCCTGCGGCGCATCGCCGAGCGCGCGGTGGCGGCGAAGCCGGACCTGGTCTTCCTCACCGGGGACTTCCTGACCATGGAGTCGCAGAGCGACCCCGAGCTGCTGCTGAAGGCGCTCGAGCCGCTCGGCGCGCTGCCGGGTCGGGTCTTCGCGTGCAACGGCAACCACGACCACGAAGCGCCGGCGATCGTGGAGCGCGCGCTCGCGAAGAACGGCATCGCGCAGCTCGTCGATGCCTCGCAGGACGTCGAGACCGAGGCCGGGCTCGTGCAGATCGTCGGTATGGACTACGTGTGGCGCGACCGCCAGGGCCACCTCGCGCGCGTCTGCGCCGATCATCCGCGGCGGGCAGGCGCGACGCGCATCGTGCTTCTCCACGATCCCGGCGCGTTCAAGCACCTACCCCCGGGTGAGGGCGATCTGGTGCTCTCCGGGCACACCCACGGCGGCCAGGTCGGGCTCCTCAGCCTCGGCCTCCAGTGGACGTTCCTCCGCCTCTTTGGCGACAAGATCCCCGACCACGGCTTCTGGGCACGCGGCACCGACCGCATGTACATCCACCGCGGCACCGGCCACTACGGCTTCCCGCTGCGGCTCGGCGTTCCCGCGGAGGAGAGCGTCCTCCGCGTGCATCGTCAGGGCGAGCAGACGGTCGTGGTCACGCCCGTGAACGCGCTCGGATAGGAGCGACACACCGGGCCGCGCGCCGTGACCGCGGCGACCGTCCCGAGGACTGCGCCCGCGACCGCGACCTGCTCGTTCGCGTGGCGAGCCTGCGCATGGCGCCGTTCGTGCTCGATCTCGTTCTCCTCGCGCGCGTAGTCGTCGCGCACGCGGACGTTGTGCGAGTCGACGAGGAGCAGCTCGTAGGCGACCGGGTCGTCGCACTTGCCGGGGTTGGCGTCGCAGGTGAGCGCGATCTCGTTCCAGTCGGCGAGGCGGTAGCGCTGCTTCAGCGTCGCATCGAGCATGCGCTGGTAGAGCGTCTCGCACTGCGCGGTGTCCTTGTCGACGCACTTCAGGTCCCGGAACTTGACGCGGAAGTCCTCGGTGGCCGCGCGCTTGAGGACGAGACCGCAGTTGCCGGAGACCACGCCCCTGTCCGGGCAGTTCGGGGAGAAGGAGCGGCGTACCGCGGTGGTGTGAGCGTCGTTGATGCGCTCGTTCGCGCGGTCGTCGATCGCCGAGCTCCGACAACCGGCCAGCCCGACCACCGCGCCCACCCAGAGCAACCCCTGAAGATTCATGTGGCGAACCAGTAGGCAAGCGATGCGCCAGCGCTGTGCGTCATGTTTGCAGGCAGATCCGCAGTCGGCCGCACGCATGTAGACGATCGTTCACGCTCTCGCCGTAGACTGCCGCGATGACCACGGCGTGGCTGGCAGGCGGTAGCGGGCTGGTGGGCGGCGAGCTGCTGCGCCTCCTCGTTGCCGACGATCGTTTCTCGAACATCAGCTCGGTGGGTCGGCGCACGTTGCCGGTGACCTCGCCCAAGGTCACGCAGCGGACCGTCGACTTCGCGGACCCCACCGCGCTCGACGGCCTCGCGGCGCCGGACGTCGCGTTCTCGTGTCTCGGCACCACCATCAAGAAGGCCGGCTCGCCCGCGGCGTTTCGCGCCGTCGATCACGACGCAGTGGTCGCCTTCGCGAAGGCTGCGCAGCGGGCGGGCGCGAAGGTGTTCGTTCACGTCTCGTCGCTCGGGGCGAACGCGGCGTCGCGGCAGCTCTACACGTCCGTCAAGGGCGAGGTCGAGGCCGAGCTGGCGACGCTCGGTTTCGACAGCGTGTATGCGCTGCGCCCTTCGATCCTCGACGGCGACCGCGAGGAGAGCCGCCCCCTCGAGCGCGTGGGCCTGGCCTTCGCGCGCGCGCTGGGCCCGGTGCTCGGCAAGTACAAGCCGACCGCGGCACTAGCGGTGGCGGTGGCGATGATCGCGAAGGCCACCGCCCCCGCGCCTGGCGCGCACGTGATCGACGCCGGCGAGATCCGCTAGCGCTACGACCTCCGGTCACCTCAGCCAGAAGATCGAGCGTGGGCCGTGGAGGACGCGCAAGCCGCGGCGCGCGGCGAATTCCTCGACCGCGGCGCACAGGTCGGGGTGCTTCGCGTCGTGGTCGTGGCCCGCGAGGATGCCGCCGGCGCGGAGGCGCGGGAGCCACGCCTCGAGATCCTGCGTGACGCTCGCGCCGTCGTGGCTGCCGTCGAGGAAGATGCGGTCGACGCTCGCAGGCGGGAACCGCTCGGCAGCCACCAGCGAAGGCTCGGCGATCACCTCCACGCGGATCCCGAGCTCAGCCATGTTGCGGCGGAATGTCTGCTCGACGTCCTCCACCGCCAGCGCGGCCGCATAGCGGTCGGCGAGCGAGTCGTGCGAGCCGCTCCAGTGATCGACGCACACGAGGCGCGTCTGGTTGCCATTGCAGATCGGGCCCACGAACGAGGTGCTGCGCCCTTTCCACGAGCCGATCTCGACGAAGGTGCCGCCCCGCAGCGCCCGCGCGAAGCGCGCGTACCACCGCCCCTCGTCCTCGGAGAAGAAGCCCTCGATGCCCTTCATCGATGGGCGAGCCTAGCGTAGTCTGGTCGCGATCATGCGTAGCCACCGCCTCGGTCGTCTCGTGACCGAGCTGTCGTGAGGCGCGCTGCGCTGGCGATGTGGATCGCCGCCGTGCTCGCCGCGGCGCGGCCCGCTCACGCGAAGGATGTCGATGCCACCGACGTGACCGAGTCGGGGCTCCACGCCGCGATCACGCAGACGCGCGGCGGCGACAAGAACGGCGACGTCGGCTACGTCGGGCTCTCGAGCAGCCACGTCGGCTTTGGCTACGAGAAGCCCGCGACCATCCGCGTCATCAACACCGGCGCCATCGCGTTCGGCGAGCACGGGCTCGAGGGCGGCATCGGTAACGCCGTCGCCGGCGGCGCGCGGCTGCCGTTCGGCAAGAACCACGGCCTCGTGATCCGCGGGGGCGGCGAGCTGACGCTCTTCGGCAACCGCTACCTATGGTACTCGCTCTTCGAGATTCCGCAGCTTCACCTGGGCTACCAGTGGCTGGTACCGAACAAGGTCGCGGACGTCGCGATGAAGGGCGGCTACGTGCTGCTCGGGCGCCACAACACCGGGGACGCCGCGGTGCGCGACCTCGCCGGTTCGCCGGAGTGGGGGGCGATCGGCTCGCTCCACCTCGGGCCGATCGATCTCCGCGCCAGCTTCACCCGCATCTACCCGCGCCATGGTGGCACGACGGTGAACGTCTTCGAGGGCGCGTTCTGCGGAAACCCGTTGCCGCTCACGCTCTGCACCGACATCCGCTACGAGCGCGGCGACGTGCGCCTCCCGGATGGAGCGCTCACCGACGCACGCGTCTCGTACGTGGGGATGACGCTCGGCTACCTCTTCGACAACAAGAAGAAGAAGTAGAGATGAGCCGGCGCGTCAGCTCGTGGCGCGCTTCATGAGGCGCCCCGCGAGCGCGGTCACCACGCTGCGCGGGAGTGCCTTCACCAGTACGTGGAGGAGCTGGTTCGTCACGCCGGGCACGACGACGGGGCGCTTGCCGAGCCCGTCGAGCGCGGCGCGGACCACCGGCTCGACGTGCATCATCTTCACCGGCACCTTGTCGGGATCGACGCCGGTGCGGCGCGGCCCCTCGGTGTCGGTGGGGCCAGGACACAGCGCGAGGACGTCGATGCCGTGCGGCGCGAGCTCGTACCAGAGCGCCTCCGCGAGCTGGAGGCCGTAGCCTTTCGTCGCCGCGTAGTGCGCGGTGAAGGGGAGGCCCTGGAACGCAGCGGTCGACGACGTGAAGATCATGCCGCCGCGCCCACGCGCCACGAGCCGGGGCGCGAAGGTGTGGGCGAGGATCAGGAACGCGCGGCAGTTCACGTCGAGCATCTGCAGGTCGCGCGCCAGGTCCGACTCGAGGAACGGTCCCTTCTCGCCGAAGCCGGCGTTGCTCACCACGAGGCCGACGTCGAGGCCCGCGACCTCCGCGAGGAGCGGCTGCACGAAGTCCGGATGCCCCACGTCGAGCTCGAGGACGCGCGCCTCGATCCCGTGCGCCGCGACCAGCTTCGCCGCGAGCGCCTCGAGGCGATCCTTGCGGCGTGCGCAGAGCACGAGCGAGAGTCCACGCGCCGCGAGTTGCCGCGCCGTCTCCTCGCCGATCCCCGACGACGCCCCGGTGACGACGGCCCACGTCCCGTAGCGCTGGAAGAACGAGGCGCTCATCGCGCAATCTTACCCGAAGCGCGCTTGACAGGCCGCGCTCCGCCGTTGGTCGCGCCGTCGAGGGCGAGCGTGACGAGCCGCTGGAGGGTGCGGTCGTCGCACGGCTCGTCGAGGAACAGCACGTAGTGCTGCACGACGCCGAAGAGCATCGAGAGGATGAGGTGCGGGTCCGAGCCTGCCGGCAGCTCGCCGCGCGCGACGCCCCGCCGGATCACGGCGCGGGGCCCGTTCTCCCGTGACTTCCTTATGGTGCGGGCGAGCGTCGAGATCTCGCTGGCCGTGCCCTCGGCGATCATCATCCTCATCAGGCTGCCGCCGCGCGGCGTGCGCGCGAAGTCGCGGAAGTTCTTCATCATGGCCACGAGGTCGCCGCGAAGGCTCCCGGTGTCACCGGCCATCAGCCCGGCGTCGTCGGCGACGCAGCTGAGCGCTGCCAGGACCAGCTCCGGCTTGGTGGGCCAGCGACGATAAATGGTGGTCTTCGCAACGCCGGCGCGAACCGCGACGTCCTCCATCGACATCGATCCGTAGCCCTGGGTGGCCAGCTCCTCGATCGTCGCCTCCATCACCTTGTCGATGAGCTTGTCCCCCCGGACCTGTTGCTCGACCCGGACGCGCATGGCGGCCGAGCTTAGCGCCGATCTCCCAGGAAACCATGGGGTGTGGCACATCGCTACGAATCGTTGCGTTGGCGAAACGCCTTCGCCTGAGCCAACATCGCAAGGTCCAGATCGCAGGGGCCTCGCGGCCCCGGTCGGCTCGCTGACCCAGTCGGCAGCACCTACGCGGTGCGATCTCGCCCGGCACCGCGGGGTCGATCGGCGTGCTGCCCTCATCGCCCTCGTCGCCCTCATATCGCCCTCATATCGCCCTCGTCGCCCTTGTCGCCCTCGTCGCCCTCGTCGCCGCGCCGCCGAACGCGCTGGGCGTGGTGATCGCAGTCGCGCTCTTCCGCCTCTTCGACATCACGAAGCCCTTTCCCGCCCGGCGGATGGAGAAGCTGCCCGGCGGCTGGGGCGTCATTCTCGACGACGTCGTGGCGGGGCTCCAGGCCGCAGCGATCGTGGGCGGCCTGCGCGCCTGCGGCTGGCTCGGCTGAGGCGCATTCCGTCACACTGCGGGATAGCGCGCGCATCAGCTGGGCTTCGAACGCCGGCGTTTCTCCAGCTTTCGCGGGTGGCCCGCAACCTGCTTCAGATGAGTCATCATGCTGACCATCATTCTCGTCGTGCTCGTTGTCCTGGCTCTCGGCGGCGGCGGCTGGGGGCACTCGCGCTTCGGCGCGGCCAGCTGGTCTCCCCTCGGCATCCTGGTGCTCATCCTCGCGGTGCTCTTCTTCACGGGCAACCTCCACGCGTGATGGCCCACGCGGGCTAAAGCGTCTGCGCGAGCTGTTCCCACGCGCGGCGGCGGTGCGAGACCGCGTCCTTTTCCGCCGTCGCCATCTCCCCGAACGTCCGCGCTTCGCCCTCGGGGACGAAGATCGCGTCCCACCCGAAGCCCTGCGTGCCGCGCGGGCTCTCCGCGATCGTGCCCTTGGTGCGGCCCTCCACGACGAACGAGCCGTCGGCGGTGCACACGCCGAGCACGCACACCGCCACCGCGCCGCGTTGACGCGGGCCGTCGAGCGCGCGACAGATCGAGATGAGACCGCCGAGCGTCTCCCAGTACTTGATGAACGGCCCAGGGAACGTGCCGAACGCCTCGAGCTCGACGCCCGCGTCCTCGATGATGACCGGGCGCCTCAGGATCGCGAAGGCGGCGCGGGCCTTCTGCAACGCCACCTCCGCGGTCGTGGCTGCCTGGATCTCGGGCAGATCGAGCCGCTCGCGCGCGAGCGTACGACCGAGGATGCGCTGCGCCTCGCGGTGCTTGTCGTCGTTGCCGGTGACGAGGACGAAGTCGGTCATGACCGCGGCCTCGGCTCGAGCCAGCCGTTGTCGAGTGCGTGGTTGTCGTCGGAGCAGATGTACTCGGAGATGATCTTCCTCACGCCCAGCACCCCCGTCGCGTTGATGCGGGACTCGAGCTCGCGGACGTTCACCATGGCCTGCTCGATGCCGACGCCGCGTGCGCGCAGGTTGAGGAACCGCTGCGCAGGCTTGAGCGCGTTGTAGCTGAGCGGTACGGGTACGCCGAGCTGCTCACGCATGGCGTGCGCGATGCCGCGCAGCGACACGACGTCCTCGTTGGAGATCGGCCCGTTCTTCCCGTCGACCAGCAGGTGGAACTCGAAGTAGCGATCGGCGGGAGAGCGCTGCGCATCGGCTGCGGTCTGCGGGACGCCGTCGTTCGTGACCACCGCCTCGACCTTTCGCCGCACCACCTCGAAGCCGCGCTCGGTGAGGAGCCGCGCGTCTTCGTCCGCGGCAGCCCGCGCCTCGGCGAGCGTCCCGCGCACGTAGCGAGACGACTGGAGCACACCGACGAAGCCCTGCTCCTCGTAGTCGAGGTTCAGAAGCAGGCCTTTCATGTGCGGCGTCTCGGCGTCCCCGCGGCACGCTGCGCTGAAGGCCTGTGCGATGGCGGGCGTGGGATCGAGCGGCGTCACAAAGACGTGAATCTCGAAGGTCCCCGTGACAACGTCGGTGAGCATGGTGCGCCCGTATGATGCCGTCGTCGTCGGGGCGGGTCCAGCGGGGCTGTCGGCGGCCGCGGAGATCGCCGCGACGGGCGGGCGCTGTCTCGTCATCGAGCAGGGCGTCCACCATGGCGCGCGTGATCGCGCAGCGCCGGAGGAGATCCTCGGCGGCGTGGGCGGCGCCGGCCTCTTCTCCGACGGCAAGCACTCGTTCCATCCCGCGGCGAGCGCGCTATGGGCGCTGTCCGACGAGGCTCGCCTCCATCGCGCCTACGAGGCCGTCGCGCGCCTGCTCGTCGCGCATGGACTCTCCGCGCCGCCCTTCCCGCCGCCGCCCGCAGCGCCGTCGGCCCTCGCCGCCGCGCCTGCAGGGTGGCGAGCGAAGCGCTATCCGTCGCTGTACCTCTCGCTGCCGGAGCGCATGCGCTGCATCGCCGAGCTGTACGAGCAATGCGGTGAGCTCCCTTGGCTCTCGGCGCGCGTGGTCGCCGCGTGGCGGACCCCGACGCACCTCGCGCTCGAAGTCGATCAACGAGGCGAGCGGCGTGTCGTCGAGACCAACGCAGTGGTCGTCGCGACCGGTCGGCTCTCGCCGCTCTGGCTGCGCCCGTGGCTCGCCCCGCTGGGCGTGACGTTCGCGTTCCGTCGGCTCGAGCTCGGCGTGCGCCTCGAGACGTCGGCGGCGGCGCCGCTCTTCGCGCGGCTCGATGGGATCGACCCGAAGCTCTCGTTCGAGACCGAGCGCGCGCGATTCCTGACGTTCTGCACGTGTCGCGATGGTGAGGTGGTGGTCGGCCGCGTGGGCGAGGTGCACGCCGTCTCGGGCAGGGCCGACGGCCCGCCGACCGGTCGCAGCAGCATCGGGCTGCTGGCGCGCGTCACGGATGCCGTCGCGGCGGAGGCGATCCTCCCCCACGTGCTCGCCGCGCAGCCCTTCACCGTCCCGGTGCGAGAGCTGCTGAACGTCGCGCCGACGCTGGTGAGCGCGTTCGGGCGGGCGGGCGCGGAGCTGGTGGCCGAGGCCGGCCGCCGCTTCGTCGCGGTCGCGCCCGAGCTCGCGGACGATCCCGCTGCGGTCGTCCACGGCCCCTGCCTCGAGGGGGTCGGAATGTATCCGGTGGCGACGGACGATCTCGTCCTCGCGCCCGGCGTGCTCGTCGCCGGGGACGCCTGCGGACGGTTCCGCGGCCTCGTGGCGAGCATGGTCAGCGGTCGCTACGTGGGCTCAGCGCTCGCGCGATGAGCGCGTCGGCCTGCGTACCGAGATCGACGAGGGAGCCGTCGTTCTCGATGATCTCGTCCCAGAGGCTGACGTCGTCGAGCTGCGTCTCGGTCTCGTGCCCGTCGGTCGCGGCGGCGTAGGTCCATCCCGACGCGGCCCGCGCGTCGTCGCTCCGCGCGATCCGCACGAGGTGAAGGTCGAACCGCGCACGGAGGTGCTCCACCTCGAGGCGGAGGCGTACGTCGGTGACGAGCGCGGCGTGCGGCGACAGCGCGATCCGATCGGCGACCCGTCGGCAGAACACGAGCGGGTCCTGGGCGAGGGCCTCCATCGTGAACGCGGTGAGCTGCGGTCGCCAGTGCTCCTTGTATTCGCGATCGCCCAGCAGCCGTTCGAGATCGACCGCCTCGGCGTTCTGCTCCACGAACATCCGCTTGCTCTCCGCGGCGAACGCGCAGGTCTCGAGCGTGAGCCCGCGCGCCGCCGCGCGCGCGACGAGCAGGGCTGCGAGCGTGTCCTTGCCCGAGAATCGCTTGCCGGTGATCGCGAGCAGCCGCTTCTTCATCGCCAAGAGCCCGAGCGTAGCCCGGGTGCGAGCGGCCCGCTCTTCTTGAGTCCTGCCCGCGCCGGCATGTCGCAGGGCTGACTCCGCCGCGTGTATAGTGCCGGTACGATGGCGGAACCGGTACTCCCGAGGCATGCTCGTGTCGTGGTCGTTGGCGGCGGCATCATCGGATGCTCGGTCGCGTACCACCTGGCCCACATGGGATGGAAGGACGTGGTGCTCCTCGAGCGCGACCGCCTGACCTCCGGCACCACCTGGCACGCCGCCGGGCTCATGGTCACGTTCGGGTCGACCTCCGAGACCTCCACCGAGATGCGCAAGTACACGCGGGATCTGTACGCGCGCCTCGAGGCGGAGACCGAGCAGAACACCGGCTTCCAGCCGGTCGGCTTCATCGAGGTGGCGTGCGAGCCCGACCGCCTCGAGGAGTACCGCCGGGTCTCCGCCTTCAATCGCTACTGCGGCGTCGACGTGCACGAGATCACGGCGCGCGAGGTGGAGAGCCTCTTTCCGCTCGCCCGCACCGACGACATCCTCGCGGGCTTCTACGTGAAGGAGGACGGTCGCGCCGATCCGGTCGGCGTCACCATGGCGCTCGCGAAGGGCGCGCGCATGCAGGGCGTGAAGATCTTCGAGGGCGTCGCGGCGACCGGCTTCACCAGCAAGCGCGGCGTGGTCACGGGGGTCGAGACCGCCTACGGCACCATCGAGGCCGAGTACGTCGTGAACTGCGCCGGCATGTGGGCGCGTCAGCTGGGGGCGAAGGCGGGCGTGAACGTCCCGCTGCAGTCCGCGGAGCACTACTACCTCATCACCGAGAAGATCGCCGGCCTCTCCAAGGCCTTCCCGGTGCTCGAGGATCCCGGGTCGTATGGATACTTCCGCGAGGAGGTCGGGGGCCTGATGGTCGGCTTGTTCGAGCCGATCTGCGCGCCGTGGAAGGTGGGCGGGGTGCCCGAGGACTTCTCGTTCGGCGAGATCGCGCCCGACTGGGATCGCATGGGCCCCTACGTCGAGAAGGCGATGAGCCGCGTGCCGATCAGCCTGGAGACCGGCGTGCGGAAGTTCTTCTGCGGTCCGGAGAGCTTCACCCCCGACCTCCAGCCGGTGGTCGGCGAGGCGCCCGAGCTGAAGAACTACTTCGTGGCGGCGGGGCTGAACTCGATTGGCATCCTCACCGGAGGCGGATTGGGGCGGGTGCTCGCGCACTGGATCATCAACGGTCGGCCCGACGTCGACGTCACCGGGATGAACATCGATCGCTTGCATACCTACCAATCGAATCCCGAATACCGGAGGACGCGCACCGTCGAATCGTTGGGAATGGTCTATCAATGCCACTACCCGACGCGCTCGATGATGACGGCGCGGGGCGCCAAGAAGTCGGCATTGCACGATCGCCTCGCCGCGCAGGGCGCCTACTTTCGCGACGTCAGCGGCTGGGAGGGCGCGGACTGGTATGCCCCCGAAGGCATGCCGCCGGACATGGACAAGCTCTCGTGGGGGCGGCAGTCCTGGTTCCCGCTGTGGAAGGCCGAGCACCATGCCGCGCGCAACGGCGTCATCCTGATGGATATGTCGTTCATGGCGAAGTTCCTGGTCCAGGGACGCGACGCCGGGCGGATCCTCAATCACATCTCCGCGAACGAGGTCGACGGCCCCACCGGCATGATCACCTACACGCAGTGGCTCGACGAGGCCGGTAAGCTGCAGGCCGATCTGACGGTGACCAAGCTCGGTGACGAGAAGTTCTGGGTGGTCGCGTCCGACACCGCGCACCGTCACGTCGAGACCTGGATGCGCCGCCAGATCGAGGCCGACGGCGGGCACGCCTTTGTCACCGACGTCACCTCCGCCTACGCGCAGATCAACGTGCAGGGGCCGCGCTCGCGCGAGCTGATGCAGTCGATCACCACGCACGATCTGTCGAACGCGGCCTTTCCGTTCCGCGCCGCGCGCGAGATCGACATCGGCTTCGCGCGCGCGCTGTGCGTGCGCATCACGTACCTGGGCGAGCTCGGCTACGAGCTCTACGTACCTACCGAGCAGGCCACCCACGTCTACGACCGCGTCGTGGAGGCCGGGAAGGCGTACGGCCTGCGGCACGCTGGCCTCAAGGCGCTCGCCAGCCTGCGCATGGAGAAGGGCTACCGCGACTATGGCCACGACATCGACAACACCGATTCGGTGCTGGAGGCGGGGCTCGGCTTCGCGGTCGACCTGAAGAAGCCGGGAGGCTTCGTGGGCAAGGAGGCGGTCCTCGCGAAGAAGGCGGCGGGCCCGCTCACGCGGCGGATCGTGCAGATCCTGGTGAAGGATCCCGACGCGATGCTGTTCCACGCCGAGGTGGTGAGGCGGGACGGCAAGGTGGTCGGCTACATCCGCGCTGCTTCCTACGGGCACACGCTGGGCGGCGCGGTGGGCCTGATGATGGTGGACGCGGGCGAGCCGGTGAGCGCGGCGTACTTCGACTCGGGCGCGTGGGAGGTGGAGATCGCCGGGAAGACCTACCCGGCGGTCGCCTCGATGAAGCCGCTC
This sequence comes from Polyangiaceae bacterium, assembly GCA_043736975.1. Classification (GTDB taxonomy): domain Bacteria; phylum Myxococcota_A; class Polyangia; order Polyangiales; family Polyangiaceae; genus Labilithrix. The sequence continues at coordinate 395 of JAYTBL010000563.1, read as the reverse complement.
TACGACGCCGCCAACGAGAAGGTGAAGGCCTGACCCGCGGATCCGGGTCTCGCGAGGCCAGTGATCCGTCGGTCGGTCGTCGGGGGCTGCTAAAATATTAACTTGCTAAGATTTTAACAGGGCTCTAGAACCTCGATCGAGGTCACCCCGCGGATGGACATCACCGAATCTCTTTCCCGGCGCGAGCGCCAGGTCATGGACGCTCTCTACCGCCTCGGCGTCGGCTCGGTGCGCGACGTGCTGGCTGCGATGGAGGAGCCGCCCAGCTACTCGGCGGTGCGCACGTTCCTGCGCCTGCTCGAGGAGAAGGGGCACATCACCCACGTGGAGGAGGACGGGCGCTACCTGTACCGCCCCGTCGCCTCGCGCTCGAAGGCGAGCAAGAAGGCGCTCAC
>JAYTBL010000562.1:0-3878 GCA_043736975.1 Polyangiaceae bacterium | reverse complement strand
TTCGAGCTCGAAAAAGAATGGCAGGGACTTGCCCCTGCCCAGCGGCATGCGAAGCGCCAGCTCCGCTCGCGTCGACTCGTCGATGACTTCTTCGCGTGAGCCAAGGCACAGTACGCGCGTTTCGAGGACGCGCGCGGCCTCGTCGCCACGGCGTTCGGCTACGCCGCCAGGCAGGAGCCCGGACTCCGCAGCTTTCTCGACGACGGCCGGCTGCCCATGACGAACAACCATTCCGAGCGCGCCTTGCGCTTCATCTGCGGGGGCAGGAAGGCCTGGCTCTTCTTCGGCTCCGACGAGCACGCCACCGCCGCGGCGAATCTCTTCTCGCTCATCGCCTCCTGCAAGCCGCACGACATCGACGCCGAGACCTACCTCGCCCCGATCATCAACCTCCTGCCGTACTGGCCCCGCGAGCGCTACCTCGAGCTCGCCCCCAAGTACTGGCGCGCGACGCGCGCGCGGCCCTGTCCCGACGAGCTCGCGCACGAGATCGGTCCTGTCTCCGTCCCGCCGCTCGAGGCGTGCGCGACCGAGTAGCGCTGCAGCTCGATCGCGACGTGCTGACGTTCGACTCGGTCGCGTGCGGATGCGCTCGAGATCGTGCACCGAGTCATCGGCGAGAACGAGGTCCACGTGCTCGACGTCGCCGGCGCTGGACTTTTGGGTCATGCGGTCCGCACGACGGCGAGTACGAATCGTGCGCCGTCGTCACGTCCGCGAGCGAGCTGCGGGTGGCCTTCGGTCCTATCGTCACCCAGTGAGCGTGGCTTGAGCTCGTGCCCACTGGCGCCGAGCTGCTCGCTGTAGCGGTCGAAGATTGCGCGGGCTTCGGCCTGGGATGCCCCGACCCTGGCGTTCCACCACGACTTTCTGCTTGTGCAGACCGCCCCGCGCGTTCTGTCGGTGGCATCGCGCGGCAGGCGCCCTCTGCGGAGAACCGCGTTATTTGGAGCACGGTCACGCGGTGACGTAACCTTTGCTTCATGCGGCAGCGGTTTCTGGGCCTCACTCTCGTCCTCGCCGCTGCGCACGTCGTAGGGGTCGCGGACGCAGCACCATCGACCGGCAAGGGGCAGCCCCCTGGCCCTGCGCAGTCGAGCACCCAGTTCGCGCTGCGTCGCGAAGAGGCCGGCGGGGCCGATGGCGTCTCGGCGCGCGCGCGCGCGCGCGCGGGTGACTGCGCGGGTGCGCTCCCCGCGTTCGACGCCGCGATCCGCGTGACCATCGAGGCGACGCTGCGCCGCGATCGCGGCCTCTGCCACGAAAAGCTCGGCTCTCCGTTCCCGGCGATCGAGGACTACCGCGCCTATCTCGTCGCGCGCGCCGATGCGCCGGACGCCGATCAGATCCGCGATCGCCTCGCGCGCCTCGAGGAGCAGGCCGGCGTCGGCGGACCGTCCGGGCAGGCGGTGAAGGAGCGCGACGACCCGAACGGCTTCAAGGCGAGCAGCCAGTTCGCGCTCGGAACCAACACCGCCAGCTCGTCGTCGCCTTCCTCCTCCAAGGATCTGAAGCCGCTCGGCCCCAAGAACGGGGAGCAGGAGCGCAGCTTCGACTACTACGCGGGGCAGGAGAAGCTCGTGGACGTGGCCGACGGCTCCGCGCTCCGCAACGGGAGCGGCGTCATTCTCGGTCCCTTCGTCTCGGTCCCGCGCTACTTCGTGGGCAACGCGGGGAAGGACGTGAAGAGCGTGCTGAGCTACGCCGTCGGCGCCGCGCTGCGCTACTCGTTCGGCAGCGTCTCGCTGATCTCGGAGCTCGGCTACGCGGGTATCGGCGAGTCAGGCTCGCTCACCGCGTTCAGCGGCCCGCTGGTCTTCGCCGGCGTCGAGCTCCGCATCCCGATCAGCAAGTACGCGAGCGATCAGCTCCTTCTCGGCGTCGGGCCAGGCTGGGAGCACTACACCGTGTCGGGACTCGGCGGCGCGCTCAACGTCTTCTCCGGCCGCGGCCGCTTCGGCTACCGGCACGTGTTCGGACCGTCGGTCGGCCTCGAGATCACGGTCGACGGCGGGCCCGCCTACTTCAAGCCGAGCACCGGCGGCGACGGTACGGTCTTGGGGCTGATCGGCGGCAACTACGCCGTCGTCGTCGCATTCTGAGCGTTCTCAGCGAACGCGCTCAGTTCGGGGGCGAAGCGCCCGGACTCGTCGGCCGATCGTTGGGCGCGGGGGTCGGCGCAACGGTGCCGGCGAGCGGCGCGTAGCCTTCGCGCTTGTAATAATAGTAGTGGTAGTAGTTGTACTCGTGGCGGTTCAGGTTGACCGCGTTGAGGACGGCGCCGGCGATCGGCGCGTCGACGTCCCGCAGCGTACGTAGACCCGAGCGGCACAGGTTCACGCTCGTCTTGAACGCGCGCACCACGAAGACCACGCCGTCGACGAGGGTGGATGCGATCGCCGAGTCGGTCACCGCGACGATGGGCGGGCTGTCGAGCACGACGCGATCGAACTTCGACGACACCTCGTCGAGGAGGCGGCGGAACTTGTCGGACGACACGACGTCGGCCGAGTTCGGCGGGATCGGGCCGCAAGGGATGCAGAAGAGGTTGGGGACGATGGTGGGCTTCGCCACCTCGTCGATCGTCGCCTCGCCGAGGATGGCGTTCATCAGGCCGATGTCGCCGGCGCGATCGAAGATGCGGTGCAGCCGCGGACGGCGGAGGTCGCAGTCGATGATGCATACGCGCTGACCGCCCTGCGCGAGCGAGACCGCGATGCTGACCGCGACCGTGGTCTTGCCCTCGGCAGGCGCGGCGCTCGTGACGAGCAGGCGCTTGTAGGGGTGGTCGGGGTTCATGAACATCAGGTTCGTCCGGAGCGCGCGCGCGGCCTCGGCGATGCCCGAGGTGGGGCGCTCGTGCACGAGCAGCTCGGGCGCGAGGGTGGTGGTGAGGCGCCGCGCCTTGCGCCGCTTGCCGCCGCCCTTCTCGCCGCCCTCTTCCTCCGCGATCTCGGGGAGCAGCCCGAGGAACGTGACGCCCAGCTTGTGCTCGACGTCCTCCGGGGTCTTCAGCGTGTTGTCGAGCTGCTCACGCAGGATGGCGAGCCCGAGCCCCAGCACCAGGCCGATGAGCAGCGCGATCGACACGTTGACCGACACCCGCGGGCCGATCGGCTCCTTCGGCTCGACCGCGCCGTCGACGAGGCGGATGTTGTTGGTGTTCATCATGCGGCGGAGGTCGGCCTCCTTGAGCTGCTCGAGGAGGACCGCGTAGAGCTTCTCGTTCTGCGCGCGCATGCGGTCGAGGCGGTGGAACTCCAGCTCCTTGAGGTTGAGGTCGACGGCCTTCTTGCGCGCGCCCTCGTAGAGCGAGGCCTCGCCGCCCTCCTGGCGCTCGATGATCGAGAGGTCGCGGGCGACGGCGCCCTGGATGTTCTTGATCTCGTTCAGCAGGTGGGTGCGGGCGAGGCCGATCTTCTGGTCGGCCGAGCGCACGCCGGGGTGGTTCTCGCCCTTGCCCTCGGCGACGAGCTCCGCGCGCTCGCGCCTGGCGGACTGGAACTGGATGCGCAGCGTGCTGAGGAACGTGTTCGAGAGCAGCTCCGAAGCCGGGACCTGATCGGGGTTCTCGGCGGTGATCTTGCCGAGCTCCGAGGCGCGCGCGCCGAGCTCCTGCCGCCGCATGCGCGTGCGCGTGAGCGCCGAGTCGTACTCCTGCATCTCGAGGCGGATCATCTTCGAGAGATCCTCGAGCGTGCTCGAGGGGAGATCGTTTTGGCGCTTGAACTCGTGGAGCGAGTTCTCGGTCTGCTCGAGCTCCTGCTTGAAGTGATCGAGCTGGCCGGAGAGCCACACGACGGTGTCGCCCGTCGCGTTGACCATCTTCTCGAGGTTCTGCTGGATGTAGGTGCGGGCCACGGCCTCGGAGAGGCGCC
>JAYTBL010000561.1:0-19200 GCA_043736975.1 Polyangiaceae bacterium | reverse complement strand
GCATGCTCGCGGTGTCGCGCTTCTCGCGCACCCTCTCCACGCTGCTCAAGAGCGGCGTGCCGCTGCTGCGGGCGATGGAGATCGTCCGCCACGTCCTCGACAACGCGAAGCTCTCGAAGATCGTCGAGGACGCCGCGCTGTCGATCCGCGAAGGCGAGTCGATCGCCGCTCCGCTCAAGAAGAGCAAGGAGTTCCCCCCGATCGTGGTGCACATGATCGCGGTCGGCGAGAAGTCCGGTCAGCTCGAGCAGATGCTCGAGAACGTCGCGCGCGCCTACGACTCGCAGGTCGAGACGCGCGTCCAGGCGATGACGAGCCTGCTCGAGCCGCTCATCATCGTGTTCATGGGAGGAGGCGTCGGCTTCATCGCCTTCTCCATCCTCATGCCGCTCATCCAGATGAACGACTTCGTGAACTGAAGGATGACGATGGCCCTCCGCCCGCGCGCATCGAAGGTGTTCTTCCCGTGGGAGCGGAGACGCGGCGTCTTCGGCCTCCCCATGAGCCCACCCCGGGTGCGTCTGGTGGTCGCAGGGGTCCTCGCGCTCGTCGCCTTCATCTGGATCCGCTCGCGCGAGGAGCGGGCCGCCGGCGTCCGCGCCACCCGCGCTACGATCACCACCGCGAACGCCGCGATCTCCGCCTTCCGCGCAGACCACGCCGGCGCCTGCCCGAAGGAGCTCGGGGAGCTGGTGACGGGTGGTTACGTTGCCGAGGCACCGATCGACGCATGGGGTCGGCCTCTACGAATGACCTGTCCCGGGAGGCGCGACCCGCGCGGCTTCGACCTTGCGAGCGATGGACCAGACGGCGAGCCCTTCGGGCTCGACCGCGTCGAGTGAGAAAAGGAGATCTGCGGTGATGAAGACGAACAGCAGGGGGGCTAGCGGAGCGAGCGGGGCAGTGAGCCTGAGGCTCTCACGCGCGAGGCGTGCGGCGGCCGAGCGAGGCGTCACGCTCATCGAGATCCTGATCGTGCTCGCGATCGTCGGTCTCATCGCGGGCGGCGTCGCCGTCGTCGCCGTCCCGAAGTACCAGGAGGCGCAGAAGAAGCAGGCACAGATCGACGCGCGGACCATCCATCCCGCCGCCGAGAAGTACCGCGTCGATCACACCGGCGAAGGCTGCCCGACCGTGGAGCTGCTCCGCGACAAGAACGAGCTGAGCAAGTCGTCGAAGATCACCGATCCCTGGGAGAGCCCGTACAAGATCATCTGCGGTGACGAGGACATCACGGTGCTGAGCTTCGGCCCGGACAAGAAGGAAGGCACCGCCGACGACATCAAGATCCCCGACCTCGCGCCGGCCAAGGCGCAGTAGCGCGCCCCGCAGTACCCATGGAGCTCATGACCCTCACTTCCAGCCGTGCAGTGCGTCGCGCGGCGAAGCGCGGGTTGACGCTCATCGAGGTGCTCATCGTCATGGCGATCGTCGCGCTCATCATGGGCGCGACGATCATCGGGTCCGGGCAGCTCGGGAGCTCGCGCCTGCGGCACTCGTCGACCATGATCGTCGGCGCGATCCGCGTCGGCTTCTCGCGCGCCAGCGCCACCTCGAAGAGCGTGCGCCTGGTGATGGATTTCACGGAGAACGAGATCTGGCTCGAGGAGGGCGACCAGCCCATGCTCGTGCAGTCCAAGGACCTCACCGGCACCGGGGGCGCCGCCGCCGCGACCGGCGCCGAGAAGCTCGCCATCGAGGAGGGGAGCCGGATCGTCAAGGGGCCCACCGCGCCGCGCGCCGCGTTCCGCGAGATCGACGCGATGGGCCTCGCCGCGAGCTCGCCAGGCAAGGGCCACAAACCGCTCGAGCGCGGTATCAAGTTCCGTGAGGTGCAGACCGCGCACGACGATCAGCCGCGCAAGGAAGGCCGCGCGTACCTCTACTTCTGGCCCGGCGGGCAGACCGAGCGCGCCTCGATCCAGCTCAAGATCGGTGAGCAGAACGACGAGAAGGACGCGATCTCTCTGCTCGTCGCGCCGCTCACCGCGAAGGTCACGGTGAAGGACGGCGCCGTCGTCCTCCCCAAGCCGATCGACGACAGGGAATCGTCGGACCGCGAAGACCCAGGTGCCTTTTGAGCGCGCTCTCATCCCGACTCCGCGGGTTCTCGCTCCTCGAGGTCATGGTGGCAATCGCCATCCTGGGGCTGGTGCTCACCGTCATCCTCTCCGCGCAGGGTGGGCTGGCGGCGTCGAACCGCGCGTCGGCCAACATGGGGCAGGCGGTCACGCTCGGGCGCTGCAAGATGAGTGAGATCGAGGAGAAGATGCTCAAGCTCGGTTACCCCGAGCTCGACGCCATCGACCCCGGCGTGCCCTGCTGCGACGAAGAGAAGAACGAGACCTTCACCTGCGACACGCGCATCGAGAAGGTCGAGATGCCCAACTTCAACAGCGGCAACTCGCTCGGTGACGGCGGCGCGCTGGTCGGGCCCGGCTCCGATCCCGCAGGTACCGCCGGCCTCCCCGGCCTGGTGAATCCTGCCGGCAGCGGCGGCGGTCTCAGCCTCGACGTCGATGCCGGGCTCGCCGGGATCGGCTCCTCGCTCACCTCGCAGATGGGCGCCGGCGGCGCGGGTGCGCAGGGCCTGCTCTCGATGGTGATGGGCATCCTCTACCCGGCGATCAAGCCGATGTTCGAGGCTAGCATCCGCCGCATCAGCGTGACCGTGAAGTGGAAGGAGGGCTCGAACGCCCGCGAGCTGCCGCTCGTCCAGTACATCACGAACCCGCAGCGCGGCGGCTTCGCCGGCAGCGCGCTGCTTCCCGACGGCGGGATGATGGACTTCGGCGATCCCAGCGGAGCCGCCGGCTCGTCGGGATCGTCGGGTACCGCCCCGCGCACCGGCACCGGCGCCAGCTCCAGCGGGGCCACCCGATGAGCGCGCGCCAGAGGCGCCGCGCGCCCGCCCGCGGCATGACGCTCCTCGAGGTGCTCGTCTCGCTCGGCGTCCTCGCGATGATCTCGCTCCTCATCTATGGCGCGTTCGACTCGATGTCGCGCGGTCGCAAGGGCGAGGCGCTGCGCGTCGACCGCGCGCGCCAAGGCCGGGACGCGATGGATCGCATCACGCGCGAGATCTCGAGCTCGTTCCTCTCGATGCACAACCCGACGAGCCAGGCGCTCATCACGCGGCAGACGGCGTTCATCGCCACCAGCGGCCAGGCCTTCGATCGTCTCGATTTCGTGTCGTTCGCGCACCGCCGCGTGGAGAAGGATGCGAAGGAGTCCGACCAGGCGGAGATCGGGTATTTCGTCGTCAAGGACCCCGACAAGGAAGGCAAGATGGACCTGGTTCGCCGTGAGCAGGCGAACCCCGACTTCGAGCCCAAGAGGGGCGGCGTCGTGAACGTGCTCGCCGAGGACATCGAGCTGTTCGATCTGCGCTTCCTCGATCCGGTCTCCTCGCAGTGGCTCGAGACCTGGGACACCACGCAGCTCACCGGGCAGCTCAATCGGCTACCCATCGAGGTCAAGGTCACGCTCGTCCTCAAGCCGGTGAAGAACAGCCCGCCGTTCCGCTTCATCACGAAGTTCATGCTCCCGATGCAGCAACCCCTCAGCTTCGGGATCCCGCGGTGAGCGCGCCTTCTGCCAAGAGCCTGCGCGCGCGGCGGCGTGCGAAGAAGCGCGCCAAGGAGCGGGGAATCGCGCTGGTCATGGTGATGGGGGCGATCGCGATCCTCACCGTGATGCTCGCGGAGTTCCAGGACGAGACGAGCGCCGAGCTCGCCGCCGCCAGCGCCGAGCGCGACTCGCTCCAGGCCGAGTACATGGCGCGCAGCGCGGTGAACCTCTCGCGGCTGCTCATCGCCACCGAGCCCACGATGCGCAAGGCCATCGCCCCGATGTTCCAGCTCATGAAGCGAACGCCCCCGCAGCTCCCGGTCTGGGAGTTCTCGGATCGGCTGCTCGGCGCCTTCAACGACGCCGAGGCGAGCAAGGACTTCGCCGCCACCGTGGGCCTCGACCTGTCCCAGAGCAAGAACTTGGGCATGCAGGGCGGCAAGTACGAGCTGGTCATCGTCGACGAGGACTCGAAGATCAACGTGAACCTCGGCGCGGCGAACGACATCGCGCACATCCGTCTGGCGCAGGAGATCATGTCGCTGATCGGCCCGCCTCAGTACTCGACGATCTTCGAGCAGAAGGACTCCAGCGGGCAGTTCCACGATCGCGTCGCCGTCTGTCAGGCGCTCATCGACTGGGCTGACGTCGACGAGCAAGCCTTCAACTGCGATCTCAGTCAGCTCTCGGCGGCGCAGAACGCGGGCGTCGAGGACGCGTGGTACCGGCTGCTCCCCAAGCCCTACCAGCGAAAGAACGCGCCCTTCGACTCGATCGAGGAGCTGCACATGGTGCGCGGGGTGAGCGAGGACTTCTGGTCCACCTTCATCGATCCCGATCCCACGAACCCCAAGAAGCGCGTGGTCACGGTGTGGGGCCAGGGCATGGTCAACGTCAACACCGCGAACGCGCAGACCCTCCTCGGCGTCGTATGCGCCGGCGCGCCCGCCGCCGAGATCTGCACGCTGCCCGATCAGGCGGCGCTCTTTCTCACCGGCGTGACCATGGCGCGTGGAATCACGATGGGCGCTCCGATGTTCGGCAACACACGTGACTTCGTGCAGGCGCTCTCGGGAAAGGGTCAGCTCGGACCGCTACTCGCGGGTATCGGCATGAAGCCGGTCGTCTTCAAGTCGCAGGCCGAGTTCCAGAAGAGCATCACCACCGAGAGCAAGATGTTCTCGATCTACGCGGTGGGCGTGAAGAAGGGCTACCGCCGCGAGACGCGGGTCCGCGTGCACGCGGTGGTCGACTTCCGCAACGCGCCGAACCTGAGCACGCCCGCGCCGGGCACCTCGCCCCTCACCCCGGGCGGCACGCCCACCACACCTGCGACCACGACCGCGGCGAGCTCTGCACGCAGCAGCGCCGACGCGATCGCGGCCGCGAACCAGCCGAGTACCGGCGGGACCGTCGTCTACTTCCGGATGGAATGATGGTGAACATCACATGAGCACGCTTCTGGGAATCGACATCGGAACGACGGCGGTGAAGGTCGCCGCCCTGCGCACCGCGTACCGCAAGGTGCAGCTGGTGGGGCTCGCGAGCGTGGAGGTCGCGCAGGCGGGCGGGGTCTCGGAGGCCATCCAGCAGGCGGCGAAGCTCGCCACCGGGGACCGCGGCCTCGGCGATGCGCTGGCCATCTCCCTCGAGGGACAGCGAGGCACCGTGAAGGTGGTGGGGCTCCCGGCGAGCGCGGCGAAATCCGTCTCGGAGGTCCTGCCGTTCGAGCTCGAGTCGAAGCTCCCCTTCGACATCGAGGAGGCGGTGTTCGACTACCGCGTGCTCCCCGGCCTCCGCGACACGAAGGGCGAGGAGCTGGCGGTCCTCGTGGGCGTCGCGAAGACCTCCGACGTGGTCGCGCGGATCGACCTCGTGAAGGGCGCGCTCGGCGCCGAGCCGGAGCGCGTCGGTCTCGGGGCATTCCCCATCGCGAACCTCCTGCCGTACGTGCCCGCGCTCGGCGAGGGCGTGATCGGCGTCGTCGACCTCGGCACCGTCTCGAGCGACGTCCTCATCCTCAAGATGGGCGAGCCGATCTTCGCGCGCACCGTGGCGCTCGGGACCAAGGGGCTGCCCGGCACCGCCGCCAGGCTGGCCCGCGAGCTCCGCACCACCATCGCCGCCCACCGCTCGCAGGGCGGTGAGGCGCCGGTCCGCCTCTTCCTCGCCGGCGGCGGCGCGTACGTCTCCGGCGCGCTCGCGTTCCTCTCGAGCGCGCTCGAGCTCCAGGTCGAGGTGCTCCCCACGCCCACCCTCGACGCGCCGGGCCTCGCCGCCGACCACACCGCGGTCATGGCGCGCTTCGCGAAGGCGATCGGCCTCGCGGTCGGCCTCGGACCACGTCCCATCGGGCTCAACCTGCGCAAGGGGCCGCTCGCCTTCGAGCGCGGCTTCGCCTGGGTCAAGGAGAAGGTGCCGCTCCTCGCGGGCCTCGCGGCCGTCATCCTCGTCAGCTTCCTCTTCTCTGCGTGGGCGCAGCTCTACGCGAAGGGGAGGGAGAAGGTCGTGCTCGAGAACGCGTTGGCGCTCGTCACCAAGGACGTCCTCAACGACGAGACCCGCGAGGCTGCCCGCGCGAGCGAGCTGCTCGCCGCCCAGACCGCCACCACCGACGAGGACCCGCTCCCGCACGGCGACTCGTTCGACGTCATGGTGAAGCTCTCCGAGCTCATCCCGCCGTCGATGACGCACGACATCCGCGAGCTCGACATCCAGAAGGGCCACGTGGTCGTCAACGGCGTCGTCGGCAGCATTCCCGACGCGCAGGCCATCAAGGCCTCGGTTGCCCAGGAGCGCTGCTTCACCGAACCCAAGATCACGCGCACCACCGCCGAGGTCGGCGGGACCTCGCAGGTCTACGTGCTCGAGTTCGACATCAAGTGTCCGGAGGACATGAAGGGCGGCGCGAAGAAGCCCGCCTCCACCGCGGCCTCGGCCGCGCCGCCAGGAACGGGGAAGTGACATGGTGCTCTCGATCTTCGAACGCTGGGGTCTGAACCCGCGCGAGCAGCGCATCGCGACCATCGCCGTGCTGGTGCTAGGGGTGATGGTCCTGCTCGCCGTCCCCATCGGCCTCCAGACGCTGGTCTCGAGCCGTCGCAACGAGAACGACGAGCTCCGGACCGCGCTGAACGCCGTCAACGGCGCCCGCGCGCAGATCCGCGAGCGCGCCGATCGGAAGGCCTCGATCGCCCAGCGCTACGGGAAGAAGGCTCCCCAGCTCGCGGGCTTCCTCGAGCAGACGGCGAGCGCGCAGAAGCTCCAGGTCACCGACTCCGTCGACCGACCCGACGTGCCGCACGGCAAGCGGTACCTCGAGCGCAACACCGTCATCCACCTCAAGAAGTCTGGGATGGGGCCGATCGCGAAGTTCCTCGAGGCGATCGAGCAGAGCAGCTACCCGGTCGCCGTGTCGCGCCTCAACATCCGCAAGCGCGCGGGCGAGCCCGACTCCTATGACGTCGAGGTCGGGGTCTCCGCCTACGATCGCACCGAGGTCACCCCTGCGCCTTCGCCGGCCTCGTCGAGCAAGCCATGACCGACGCCACCAAGGAAAAGCTCAGGCGCATCGCGCCGAAGGTCGGCTATCCGCTCTTCTACCTGCTGTCGCTCGTCGTGTGCCTCTCCTGGACGTTCCCGTACGACAAGCTCAAGGAGCGCATCGTCACCACCTTCAACGCCGGGCAGCGAGGCTCACCGAGCCCGCAGGAGCTGCAGATCGAGGATCTCGATTCTTCGTGGCTCACCGGCGTCAAGGCGAAGGGCGTGAAGCTCATCTCGCCCTCGGCCGATCCCGCGAAGGGGCCGACCGAGATCAAGCTCGACGAGGTCCGCGCGCGCATCTCGCTGCTCGGGCTCCTGGTCGGCAGCAAGGACGTGAGCTTCCGCATCGACGCGTTCGACGGCACCATCAAGGGCACGTTCGAGGACAGCGGCAAGGAGCGCAACGTCGACGTCACGTTCGACGGCGTCGACATGAGCAAGATCGACGCGATCGCGGCGAACGTCGGGTTCCCCCTCGAGGGCAAGCTGTTCGGGAACCTCAAGCTCCAGCTCCCCGAAGGCAAGGCCTCGAAGGCCGTGGGCAACGTGAACCTGGAGATGCGCGATCTCTTCGCGGGTAACGCCAAGGAGCTCACGGTCAAGACGCCGCTCGGGCCGTTCACGCTGCCGCGCCTCAAGGTCGGCGCCTTCGCGGTCGCGGGCGACGCGAAGGACGGCATCCTCAAGCTCACGAAGATCGGAGCCTCCGGCGGCGACGTCGACGTGAGTGGCGACGGGCGCGTCCAGCTCCGCGAGGTCGCGACCGATGCGCACCTCGAGGTGAACCTCAAGTTCAAGATCAACGACGCCTACCGCAACAAGAACGACAAGACCAAGATGCTCTTCGGCGCTCCGGGCTCGAAGGACAAGCCAATGCTCGAGATGGACCCGCGCATGGCGAAGTCGAAGACGCCCGACGGCTACTACGGCCTCAAGATCGGCGGCACCCTGGCGCGGCCCGATCCGCAGCCCGCGGGCGCGAGCGTGACCCCGATCTTCGGCGGCAGCAGCAGCAGCAGCCCGGGCGGCGCCGCGACCGGGACGAGCGGGTTGAATTTCAAGTAGAGTCCGCGTACATGGGGATGCTCGTCGGTGTGATTCATCTGCCCGCTCTGCCGGGTAGCCCGCGGTCGGAGCTCGGAGCAGCGGAGTGTTCGGCGAGCGCGGCGGCGGATGCACGCGTGCTCGCCGAGGCCGGCTACGACGCGATCATCGTGGAGAACTTCGGTGACACCCCTTTCTTCGCGACCCGCGTGCCCGCGATCACGGTCGCGGCGATGACGGCGTGTGCCGTCGCGGTGCGCGCGGCGGCGCCCGCGGTGGCGCTGGGGATCAACGTGTTGCGCAACGATGCCGAGTCCGCGCTGGCAGTCGCGGTCTGCACCGGGGCGGCGTTCGTGCGGATCAACGTGCATACCGGCGCGCGCGTCACCGACCAGGGGCTCGTTCAGGGCGAGGCTGCGACGACGCTGCGGCTGCGGCGGGCGCTCGGCGCGGAGAGCATCGCGGTCTGGGCCGATGTCGACGTCAAGCACTCGGCGCCGCTCGGAGGAGCGCGGCCGCTCGTGCAGGAGGTCGAGGATCTCACCAAGCGTGGGATGGCGGACGTCGTGCTCGTGACCGGAGAGGGGACGGGCAAGGGCGTCGATCTCGAGAAGCTCGCCGCGGTGAAGCGCGCCTCGGGCAAGCCGGTGCTGGTGGCGAGCGGGGCGACGCTCGCGACGCTGGGCGCGCTCGCGGCGTCGGCGAACGGCGTGGTGGTCGGCAGCGCGCTGCGCGAGGGCGGCATCCCGGGCGGCGCGATCGACGCGCGCCTCGCGACGGAGTTCGCAGCCGCCTTCCGCGCCGCCTTTGCGTAAACGGCTGCTCGAGCTCGGCGTTCGCCGGACCCAAACCTAGGCGTGTGCGGGGGAGGCTCAGGAAGTGAGGGGGCGAAGCCCCCACTAGAAAAACGAGCCGTGGGCGCCGAGCCAGGCCGGGCCGACGTCAGGGACGATCGTGAGCCTCGCGCTGCTGCCGGGCGCGGACTCCTTTGGCTGCTTGCCGGAGAGCACGATACCCACCACGCCTGCGGCTACGCCCACGCCGCCCGCGATGAACGCGATCGTCGAGATCGTGCCGAGCGAGCGCGCCGAGTCGATATCGCCCTCGCGGCTCGGCTTGCACCTGTTGTCGACGCAGTCCGTCCTCACGTCGTCGACCTTCGAGAAGCTCATGAGGCCGGTCACGCTGCCGACGCCGATGCCGACGGCCCCCATCGCGAAGCCGCCGATGATCAGGACCTTGGGGAGCGCGGAGGGTGGCGACTCGCGCGGCAGCTCGGTGCTGCCCACCACCTGCGGCTGCGCCTGCTTGAGATCGATCGTGAGGGTGCGTGCGTCTCGCTCGGCGACCACCACGTCCTCCTTGCGCTCGATCGAGCCGGCCCGCGCGACCACGCTGTGCCGTCCTGGGTTCACCTTGCGGGGCGCCTGCGCGGCGGCCGCCGGGATCGGATCGCCATCGACCACGATCTGCGGCGGCTGCGCGGGATCGGCGTTGACCAGCACCACCGTGATCGAGGGCAGGCGCGTCGCGAGCTCGCCGTTCAGCTGCTCGGCGCTGCGGCGCGCGGCGGTGAACGGCGCGGGCTCGCCCGGCTTGGGGGGCAAGCGCATCACACGGGCGAGCGTCTCGCGGGCCTCGAGCAGCAGCCCGAGCTGCGCCTGCGCGCGCGCCACCTCGAGGCCGGTGGTGGGCACGTGCATGATGGCGTCGGCCGCCTCGTAGCTCTTCAGCGCTGCCTTGAAGTCGCTCTTGTCGCGCTTGGCGTCGCCGTCGTCCATGAGACTGCGCGCGGTCTCGCGGTCGGAGAGGCTCGGATCCGCCCACGCGCGCGGCGCGAACGTGACGAGCGTGCCCACGAGCAACGCGCCGAGAACATGAGAGCGACGAGGCATGAGACTCAGAACCCTCGATCTGGCTTCGTGCCAGCGGGCGTCGGCGGAGGAGCAGCGGGCGGCGCCGGAGGTCGCGGGCGCGCTGCCGGGACGATCGGGGTCGGGGGCGGGCGATGCGCGGGCGTGACCGGCGGCGGCGGCGCGGGCGGAGCGGGAGACGGCGGCGGGCTCGATGGCGTGGTGACCGACGTTGCGGCGGCGGCGGGGGCAGCGGGCGCGGTGACGACAGGCGAAGGCGGCTCGACTGCGGTGGCCGCGACCGGCGGCTCGGTCGCCTCGATGGGCGCCGCGCCGGCGCTCGGCCTCGCGTCGCGCCGCATGGCCGTCGAGACGATCAGGATCGCGCCCACGAGCCCGGCCACCACCGACACCGCCAGTACGCCAGCGGTCAGGTGGCGCCGCTTGCGGTCCTGGTCGAGAGGGTCCGCGCCGGCATGCGGACGGTACTCCATCGCTGCCGAGCCGAGCGTGGCGGAGCTCGTGGCGCTCGGCGACTCGCCGTAGCCCATCGGGCCGTGCGACCCTGATCCGGGGGGCGCGAACGAGCTCGATCCGTGGACGCTCGGCGCGAGCGAGCCGTGCGGCGGAGCGGACGAGCGCGACATACCGCTCGGCGCCGAGGGGAGCTCGGGCGAGTAGGTCGGCGATGTGATGAAGCGCGCGGTGCTGTCCAGGAGGGCCGGCTGCTCGCGCGTTCCGCTTGCGGCGGGCATGCCGATCGCGATGGGCATGCCCGCGCGACCCGAGGCGTCGCGGCCGTGCGCGGCGGCGAGGGCGGTGTCGACGGCGCGCTTGCGGGCGAGCTTCCGCTCGGCAAGCAGCTGACCCGTGTAGTGTGCAACCACTGCGACGGACGTGGGCTCACCGATCTCGACCATCGCCGACTCGAGCGCGAGGTTCAGCTCCAGGCAGCTCGCGTAGCGCTGCTCGGGATCGTAGGCGAGCGCGCGCTCGATGACGGCTCGCACGGCGTCGGGGACGTGCGCGGGGAGCGGCGCCGGGGCCGCGCCGCTCGTGAGCTTGTGGAGCGTCGTCACCTCGTTCGGTGCGTCGTACGGCGAGACGCCGGCGAAGAGCTCGTAGAGGATCGAGCCGAGGGCCCAGACGTCGGCCCGGCGATCGAGGTCGCGGCCCAGCGCCTGCTCGGGCGCCATGTAGCGGATCTTGCCCTTCAGCTGGCCCGCGCTCGTGTCCTGCGAGACGCGGTCGCGCGCCTTCGCGACCCCGAAGTCGATGATGAGCGTCGCGCCGGCGTTCGAGACCAGGATGTTCTGCGGGGAGACGTCCCGATGGACGACGCCGAGCGGCGTACCGTCGCGCTCGGCCAACACGTGGGCCGCATGCAGGCCGGCCGCGGCGTCGGCGCAGATGCGCAGCGCGATTCCGGCCGGTACGCGCTGCTTCTTCTGCTCGGCGGCGCGCATCACCTTGGAGAGGGAGTCGCCGTCGACCCACTCCATGACGATGTACGCCGTGTTCTCGTCTTGCTCGCCCACGTCGAGGATGCGCGCGACATTGCTGTGCTCGATGCGCGAGGCGATGCGGGCCTCGTCGAAGAACATCTCCTGGAAGCGCGGGTCCGACGCGTACTGCGGGAGGATCATCTTCACGACGACGAGGCGTTCGAAGCCGCGCCGGCCGCCGAAACGCGCCAGCCAGACCGAGGCCATGCCGCCGTACGCCAGCGGGCAGAGCAACTCGTACCGGTCGAGGCGCGACCCAGGTTGGAGCTGAGCCGGATCCATCCCTACCGAAGAGTATCCTGCCCCCGCCTGCACGCGCGAGAAGAACGGCGCGCCGCGGCGGGTATGTGGGCGGTAAGAAGCCGATGTGGGCTCGCCAGGATCACCGACCGGGAGCTCGTCAGCGAGCGCGGGGAGTGAGGATCTCTTCGACCCTCGCACGCGGCAGCCTGCCGGCTCGATCGCGGAGGCGGGCGAGGAGGTCGTCGCGGTTCGGCGGGGGTGCGGCGGCTCGCGCGGTCGAGCCGTGCGGGGCCGCAGGCTCGCACGGAGCGGCGACCGGCAAGACCGCGGCCTCGGGGCGCGCCCTGATCACTGTCTCGACCACCTCGCCGGGGATGGCCGTCGCCGGCTCCTCGGGGCGCGGCTCGTCGGGCAGATCTACCTCGTTGGTCGCGGTCGCGCGCAGGTTGGCTTCCTCTTGCGCATCGCGCGGCTGTGTCTCGCGCGGTGCGCGCGCGGGCGTCTCCGGCGCGGGGGGCGGGGGCGGCGTGAGCCCACGACCGGTGCGCTTGGCGTTCTCGCGGGCGGCGGCGTTCGCCTTCTCGCGGGCGGCGGCGCGCTCGCGCGCCACCTGCGCCTCCTGCTCCGCGATCGTCATCGACGAGGCGACTGCGACGCTGGGTACGTTGGGGAGGGCCGGCGCGGGCGCTGGTGTGGCCTGGCTCAGCGCATCGGCGATCGGCGACTCGGGGCGCGGAGCGGGCCGCGACGGCGTCGCGCCGTCGGTCGAGCGGGCCTCGCGTATGGCCGTCGCGCGGTCGACGATGGCCTTCGACTTGGGGTCGAGCCGCGTGAAGCGGAGGGTCAGCCCCGACTGCCCGCGGAACGCATTCTCCTTGTGCGCGAGCACGCGGCCCTCGCCGCGCAGGACCGTCGCGCCGGTCGCGAGCGTCACCTCGAAGCGCAGGATCACGCCGGTCGGCCGCGGGTGCGCGCCGATGAGCACGACGCTCGTCTTGCCGATGGTCTCGAGCTCGTGCTCGAGCAGCGCGTCCTCCGACTCGAAGGGGCGCACGATGCGGATGGCGACGGGCGGTCGTGAGTTCTCGGCCACTTGAGTGAAGCTTACAGCGAACGGCTGACAGCTGACAGTCCAACGCGACAGGCGCCTGTCGAACTGGAGGGCTTTGGTGGTAGCTGTGACGCGATGCCGATTCCGCGCCGCGTGCTCATCGTCGGGAGCGGCGCACGTGAGCATGCGCTCGCCACGGCGCTGAGCGAGCACGAGCTGGTGATCGCGCCGGGCAACGGTGGGACGGCGCGGGTGGGTCGGAACGCCGCGGTCTCCGTGACCGACGTGCCCGCGCTCGTGGAGCTGGCGAGGCGCGAGCGCGTCGGTCTGGTGGTCATCGGCCCCGAGGCGCCGCTCACTCTCGGTCTCGTCGATGCGCTCGAAAAGGAGGGGATCCTGGCGTTCGGGCCCTCGCGGGCGGCGGCGCGGCTCGAGGGCTCGAAGGCCTTCATGAAGGAGTTCTTGGGGCGCCACGCCATCCCCACCGCGGCCTTCGCGGTCTTCGACGACGCGCAGCAGGCGAAGGCGCACGTGCGCGCGGCGGGGCGTCCGCTGGTGGTCAAGGCCGACGGCCTCTGTGCGGGCAAGGGCGTCGTGGTCGCGGCCGACGTCGACGAGGCGCTGCGCGCCATCGACGACATGATGGTGGCGCGCGTCTTCGGCGACGCAGGAGCCGTCGTGGTGATCGAGGAGCTCCTGGCCGGCGAGGAGGCGAGCTTCCACGTCGTGTGCGACGGCACGCGCGGGATCGCGCTCGTCCCCGCGCAGGATCACAAGCGCGTGTTCGACGGGGATCGCGGCCCGAACACCGGCGGTATGGGCGCCTATGCGCCGGCGCCGGTGGTGACCGCGGCGGTGCACGACGAGGTCATGCGCGCCGTCGTCGAGCCGACGCTGCGCGGCATGGCGGCGGAGGGCCACCCGTTCCGCGGCGTGCTCTTCGTCGGCCTGATGATCGAGGACGGCGTGCCGCGCGTCCTCGAGTTCAACGTGCGCTTCGGCGATCCCGAGACCGCCGTGCTCGTTCCCATGCTCGACGGCGACTGGCTCGCACTCCTCGAGGGCGCGGCGCGCGGCTCGCTCGACGGCGTGCGCGCGGGCACGAAGCGCGGCGCCGCGCTCGCCGTGGTGATGGCCGCGGAGCACTACCCCGCCAAGCCCACTCCCGGCGATCGCATCGACGGCCTCGACGCGCCGGTACCCGAGGGCTCGTTCGTCTTGCACGCGGGGACCGCGCTCGGCGCGGACGGCGCCACCTTCACCGCCGGCGGCCGCGTGCTCACCGTCGGCGCACACGCGCCCTCGTTCGCCGAGGCGCGGGCGGCGGCGTACGCCGCGGTCGACGCCATCCACTGGCGGGGCGAGCACCACCGCCGCGACATCGGCCACCGCGCGATCGAGCGCAGCTAGCGCAGCGTTCGCCCGCCGCCGAGCGGCTACGCCAGCTCGACCGTGAAGCCCGGACAGCCCCAGGTGCAGGACACCTGCGCGCCGCCGGTGCGGGCTCCTCAGGGCGCCTCGCAGGACGGAGGCCCGCAGAAGAGCTCGCATCGCGGCTTCGTGCACCGCGCGTCCGAAGGCGCGCTCCTCGAACACGTGACGGCCGGGCAGGCGGCGGCGCAGGTGCACGCCGCCCCCGACGCTGTATGGCAGCTCTGACCAACTTGCACGAGCGCGCAGGTGGTGGTGGTGGACAGCAAGCCACCGTCCGGGTCCGTGCAGCTCTCGATCGAGGGCGCCGGCCAACCGTCGCAGGTGCAGTCGTCGACGCTGCAGGCGGGGGCGCCGCACGTCGTCGGGGGGCACGTGACGGCGAGCTCCGCGGCACACGAGGGGTCGTTGCATCCCCACATGCACTCGGGATGGCAGCCTCCTCCGCCCGCGACCCCGCTCGTCGGCGTCGACGGCGGATGTGCAGACGGATCGTCGCACGCGAGTGTGCAGGTCGGCGCAGGGCACGAGGAGGGTTTGTCGCACGACCACACGCAGGAGGGCGTCTCACAGAGTGTCGTGCAATCGGCGGGAGGCGCTGCGCACGCGGGCCCGTTGGGATCGACGGGCGTGCAATCGGCCTGGCACGCAGGGGGTTCGCAGATCACCTCGCACGCCGGACAGGCATCCGCTTCGCAATTGTCGGTCGGGCATACCGCGTGGCATCGCGGCGGGTCGCATCGCGTCGTGCACTCGCAGTTGGTGGGCGTCGGTGGCGGTCCGCACACGATCTGACACTGCGGTGGGGCGCAAACGGGCTCGCACGAGGCCGCGCATACCGGATCTGTGCAGCCGTACGTGCACGCCATGTGGTCGACGCGGCTCGGCGCCGCTGGTCTGCGCGCGTCGGCATCACCCACGCTGCTTCCCGCATCGAGCCGGTCGACGACGGTCAACGAGCTCGCGTCGGCCGCAGCGTCGACGGGCGCGGCGTTCGCGGCGTCGGCGTCGGCGGCATCGGCGCCCGAGGTAGCGCTCGGATCGGGCGCCATGCTCGCACGGCAGGCGAGCGCGCCGATCGGAAGCATCGCGGCCCATGCCCGTCGGTCGAAGAACATGCGTGGTAGAGCGGCCGCGAGTGGGCGTCCGTTCAGCGGTCACCGACGGGCGCCGCGCAGCTATGGCCCGGCGTCGGTCGCGGGCGCGCCGGCATCGACCGCCGCGAGCGGGATCGCGAGCAGGTGCAGCGCGCGGCGCGGGTCGTCGTCCGGTCCGCCGTCCATCAGCACCGGCTTGGGATCGCCGACGCTCAGAATCACGTAGCTCGACGCGACCGCGAACCAGTCGGAGGGCAGCGAGCGCGAGGCGCTACGCTGCTGGATCTCCTGGAGCGACTGAGCGAGCACGATCTGCCGGCCGGCATCGGGCGAGCCGCCGTCGAGCAGGCCGCTCACGGTGACGAAGACGCCGCTCGTCGCGTAGGCCGCGAGCTCGCCGGGATCGTAGTCGATGACCGCAGGGGGGTTCGGCACGGGCTGCCCGAACGGCAACGGTCCTTCGATGAAGGGCGCCGGCGCCGGCCCGCCCTCGCGCTCCAGCTCACCGAACGAGATCCCGAGCGACCGCCCGCTCCCCAGCTTGGCGAGGGCGGGGGAGAGCTGGATGACCTGCACGGGCAGGCCGGGCACCGAAGCTGGCCGCTGGTACGCGATGAGCGGCACCACCTGGAGCTGCAGATTGCCCGCCGCCGCCGTCCAGTCCTTGCCGCAGCGATCGATCGAGGCCTGGGGGTCGAGCGTGGCGTTCCGGCAGCCGCGGAGCACGAGCGCGTGCACGCCGGAGCCGAGGTCGACGGTCACCGAGCCGACCTCGATGATGTCGCCCTTGTTCGAGGTGAGGAGCTCCTCGCAGGTCGGGCCGATGCCGGCGCCGCCGAACGCTGGATACTGCGCGCGGATCGCGGCCTCCGCGAACACGAAGGCGCGCCCGAGCTGGCCGGTGCGCGGCGGCAGGCGGAGCGCGGTGCCCACGTCGATGCCGACGACGTTCGAGTCGGGCATGAGGTCTACGTCGGGCAGGGGACGCGCGGCGAGCGCGCCGTCGAAGCAGATGCGAAACGCGGGGAAGGACGCGGCGTGCACCAGCACGATCCCGTTCGACTCGAGCTGCGAAGGCGGCGCTCCCGCATCCTGTGACGGCGTGAGGCCGCCTTCGAAGCCGCCATCGAAGCCGCCGGGCTCGAAGCCGAGCGACGTGTCGGCGGCGCTCGAGCACGACGAGGTCCCGGCCACCGCGCCGCCGACGAGCGCCGTCACCGCGATGTAGAACGCGACGCGTTGCACGCTCAGACCCTAGCAGAACGAGGGGACTCGTTCATCCGCCGCCACCGTCGACCGGCTCGAACGGGCCGGCATCCGCGCCTCCATCGGGCTTCGGCTCGATCACGGGAATGGCGAGAAAGTGCAGGACGCGGCGGTCGTCGGTGTCGGGCCCGCCGTCGAGCAGCTTGGGGGCGGGATCACCGAGGAGCAGGAGCGCGTAGTTCGACGCGACCGCGAAGTATGTCGGCGGCAGCTCGCGCGGCGCCGAGATCGTTTGGATCTGCTCGAGCGTCTGGTTGAGGACCACCGAGGGCGGAGCGCCGCCGGCGGCGCGGTCGACGAGCGCGATGCGGAACCCCGTCGAGGCGTAGATCGCCGGGTCGTCGGAGGGGTAGAAGAGCTCCGTCGGCGGAGGGAGCGTCGCGGTCTCGAACAGCTTCGGGTTCGACGCCACGTTGGTGAGGGGAGCGTTCGCGGTCGCGAGATCGCCGAAGCTCACCACCACGTCGCGCTGACCCTTCGCGCCCTCGAGGGGCTGCGAGAGGTTCACGACCTGGGCCGCGAGCGTGCCGGGCGTGGGCGGCTTCGCGCCGCGCAGCTCGATCTCGGTGACGCCGAGGTTGCCGTCCTTCGCGGTCCACTTCTCACCGCACTCCGCGGTGCTGTAGGTGCGGAGCGGTCCGTTGCGGGGGCATCCGCGGACCACGAGCAGGTGGACGCCGGTCCCGAGATTCTTGTCGATGATGCCGAGGCGCACCGCGATCGCGCTGAGCGGGCTGGAGGCCGAGAGCAGCGACTCGCAGGTCGGGCCCTGGCCGGCGCCGCCGAACTGCGGGTAGACGGCGCGGATGAGCGGCTCGTCGAAGAGGAAGACCTCACCCGGCGCGCCGCGGAGGGGGCCGAGGCGAATGGTCCGCCCGACCTCGACGCCCACCACGTTCGCCTCCGGCATCACGTCCGAGTCGGGCTGCGGGCGGCGATCGAGCTCGTTGCCGAAGCAGAGACGGAAGGCCTGGGACTTGGCGGCGTGGACCAGGATGACCGCGTTGTCGACGGGCACCGCGCCCGCGTTGGGGTCGGGAACGGCGTCGCTCGGGAGGACGCCGGCGTCCGCACGGTCGGTCCCGCCGTCCGGCTCGCCTAGGCTCGTGCTCAGGTCGGCGCTGGACATGCCGCAAGCGACGCCGAAACCAGCGAGCGCGAGCACCGTGGTGCCGTAGGCGACCTTGAGCATCGGCTTCATGTCCGTGGAGCGTAGCATCGAGCGCGCCAGCGCCGCGCTCGCGGCGGCAGCGGGCTTTGTCGCAGGATCGCCTGCCAGCGTGTGCCAGAGCCATGACGCGGCAGTCATGGTTGCGCATCGCGAAGCGACCAGCCCGCATTTACAGGGCCAAAGTAGTTGCGGAAGATCGGTCGCTCACGCATCCTTTGTCCGTGTCCGAGGCGTTCGAGGGGATGATGGTGACGCCCAGCGTCAAGCTGGTTCGCCCGCTCGGCCAGGGCGGCATGGGCGCGGTCTGGGTCGCGGACCACCTGGCGCTGCGCACGCAGGTCGTCGTGAAGTTCATCGCCAGCGGCCTCAAGGCGAACAAGGAAGCGCAGGAGCGCTTCTCGCGCGAAGCCGCCGCCGCCTCGCAGGTGAAGAGCCCGCACGTCGTGCAGACGTTCGATCACGGCATCACCGACGAGGGCATCCCGTACATCGTGATGGAGCTCCTCGACGGTCGTGACCTCGGGGAGTACCTCGACCACGGCGGGCGGATGGCGCCCGACCTGGTCGTCGAGGTGGTGGGGCAGCTCGCGCGTGCGCTCGACCGCGCCCACGAGAAGGGCATCATCCATCGCGACATCAAGCCGGGGAACATCTACCTGTGCGACGCCGGTCGCAGCGGCGAGGTGTTCGTGAAGCTGCTCGACTTCGGCATCGCCAAGGGCGTCGAGGTGCTCAACGCCGACGGCATCGACAGCGGCACCAAGACCGGCTCGATGATCGGCTCGCCGTTCTACATGAGCCCCGAGCAGATCCTCGGCTCCAAGGACATCGACCACCGGAGCGATCTCTGGAGTCTCGGTGTGCTCACGTTCGAGATGCTCACCGGCCGGAAGCCGTTCGACGCGGAGACGATGGGAGGCCTCGCCATCCGCATCCACAGCGAGCCGCTGCCGCTGCCGAGCGTCGCCAATCCGGCCCTGCCGGTCTCGGTCGATGCGTGGTTCGCGCGGGCGTGCGCGCGGGACGTCAAGGAGCGCTTCGACTCCGCGAAGGTCCTGGTCGAGGAGCTCGCGCGCGCGCTCGGCGGCGAGATGCCGAAGTCGTACGACCCGAGTGCGCGTCCCCGCCTCAGCACCGATGGCGGTCGCCCGCGGTCGGTCAGCCCCCGGCCTGTTCCTGGGGACGGGCCCACGCTGGTCGCCGGCGCGGCGACCGACGCAGGCGTCGTCAGCGCGCCCCCGCAGGCGCGCTCGCGCAGGAACATCCTCGTGATGGTGGCCATTCTGGTGGTCGTGCCACCGCTGGTGTTCGCCGGGGTGACGGCGATGAAGAAGAAGGAGACGGCCACCGCGCTGGTTCCGAGCGAGCCTGCCCCGGCTTCGGGCGGATCGGTGGGCTCGTCGGGCTCGTCGGGTGCATCGGG
>JAYTBL010000560.1:0-3882 GCA_043736975.1 Polyangiaceae bacterium | reverse complement strand
GCGATGAAGTTCACGCCGGTGAGGATCGACGAGAAGCCCATGATGAACGCGGCGAGCGTCATCGGGATGACCGCGGAGGGCGAGCCGACGCCGCCGTGCGCCGGGTCACTCGAGCTGTAGGGCGTGTAGAACGTCCAGCCGGTGTCGACGCCGCCGTTGACCATCGAGTAGACGCCGAAGCACGCCCCGAAGATGTAGACGTAGAGGCTGAGCAGGTTCAGCCGTGGGAAGGCGACGTCCTTGGCGCCTAGCTGGATGGGCAGGATGATGTTCCCCATCGCCGCCGGGATCGACGGGATGATGAAGAGGAACACCATGACCACGCCGTGGAGCGAGAACATCCTGTTGTAGGTGTCCGCGTCCATGATCGTGCGGCCGCGCGAGAACAGCTCGAGCCGAACCAGCAGCGCGAACACGCCACCTAGCGCGAACGCGAGGCTGACGCTGATGAGGTACATGACGCCGATCCGCTTGTGATCGAGCGTGGTGAGCCAGCTCATGATGCCCTTGGAGGACTTCAGGTAGCTGACGTTCGGGTCGACCTCGTCGTGATGGCCCGGGGCGGCCGGCGTGGTGGTGATTGCAGCCATGGTCTTCTATCTCGTCCTTCGCGCTACGGCCGCGAGCTACTGCTTCAGACTCTTGATGTAGGCGATGATGGCGTCGAGCTGCATGTCCTTCAGGACGAACGCAGGCATCTGCACGTTCGCATAACCGGCGACGATGTGCGCGTTGGGACGGAGGATCGACTCGCGGAGGTAATTCTCGTCCGCCATGATCCCGGGGCCCGTCGACATCGGTTGCAGGGTCATGTAGACGCCGGCCAGGGCCGGGGCCGGCGCCTTCGAGCCGCCGATCATCCCCGTGCCGCCCGTTCCGTGGCAGGCCGTGCACGCGTTCTTGGCGAAGAGCTTCTCGCCCCAGCGCTCGGGATGCTTGTCGTCGCAGATCTCGGGGCTCTCGTTGCACTTTCCGAGCGTCTTCTCGAACTCCTTGTACTCGGCGGGCGTGACCACCTTGACGGTCGCTCCCATGCCGGAGTGGTTCGTCCCGCAGTACTCGGCGCAGAAGACCTGAGCAGGCCCGGTGACGGTGGGCGTGAACTGGATGAAGGAGTACTGGCCGGGCACCGTGTCGCGCTTGAGGCGGAACTCGGGAATGAAGAACGAGTGGAGGACATCCTCCGACGAGAGGATCATCTTGTAGGGCCGGCCCTGCTCGAGCACCAGCTCGCTCGGCACGCGGTCGCCGGACGGATACTCGAACTCCCAGACCCACTTCTTGCCGCGCACGCGGATCTCGGTGGCTCCTTCGGCAGCAGTCGCGTTCTTGATATACGAGCTGAAGCCGACGTGGAAGAGCACGCCGATGAAGAGCGTGGGCGTGACCGTCCAGAAGATCTCGAGGCGGTTGAAGTGCCCGGTGGGCTCGGGGCGCACGCCCGGCTTCCGCTTGTACTTCACGACGAAGTACAGCATCAGGCCGGTGATCACGACCGTGAACACGACCGAGAACCAGAAGATGAAGTTGTAGACGCCGTCGACAGGCGGCGCAGTGTCCGACATCGCGGGCGGTAGCTGCCAGCTCGCCGGGGGCGGGACGGGCGGATCCAGGGCCAACATCAACGTACTCACTTCGGCCTCCTCACACGGTCACGTCCGCCGGGGTGTCACTCGGCGGCGAAGACTTGTTGCTGCTCTTGCTCTTGCGGAGCTCGCGGGCCCAGAAGAGCCCCAGGAATCCAAACAGCACGATCGCGACGGCGCCGCCGCCGACCTGCATCACGCGCTGGGCAACCACGACGTATTTTCCGCCCTGCGGATCGTAGTGGTAGCAGTAGAGAATGATCTGCTCGATGGTCGAGATGCTGCGACCTTCGGACGCCTCGAGGAGGCCGAGCTTGATGTCGGCCGAAGCGAACTCGAGGCCGTAGAGATAGCGCGCCATGCGGCCGTCCGGCTTCGTGATCATCACGACCGAAGGGTGGCCCCACTGCTTGATCTCGGGGTCGTACTCGTATTCGAATCCTGCGGCGGCCGCGACCTTGGCGATCGACGCCTTGTCGCCCACGAGAAAGTGCCAGCCCTTGCCGTCGTGACCGCGCGCGGCGCCGTACTCGTTGAGGATCGACGCGCGCTTCGCGGCGGTCTTCTCGAGGGTCTCGTCGGGATCGATGCTGATGGTGACGACATCGTACTCCTTGCCGACGGTCCAGCCGATGCCGCGCAGCCCAGCGGCCGCGTTGTTCAGCACCATCCCGCAGAGGACGGGGCACGAGTGGTAGGCGAACGTCAGCACGACGGGACGCTTGCCTCCGTAGTAGTCGCCGAGCCTTACGGCCTTGCCCGTGTGATCACGGAACGGCGTGTCGAGCGGGAGCGGGCCGTCGAGGTGCTCGGTCACGCCGACGTGCGCGAGCACGGGGGGCATCGACGAGATCTGCGCCGCGGCGCTACGCGCCCCACCTGTCGCCCCACCTGTCAACAGAGCGACGAAGAGCCCCGCGACCACGCAGAGCCTCACGACCGCGCGCGCGAGGCGGCGGTGGCGGTGGCGGTGGGCGAGGAGGGTCTTCATCAGAGGGGTCGGTGGGATCAGGGGTGTCCGGGCTTCACGCCGGCGTCGGGCGCGGCGGCGCGCGCGTCGGTCATCGCTGCGCCGCCGTCGGTGATGGCGGGACCGGCGTCCCCGGTCATCGCGCCCGCGTCGGCCGCGGCGTTGCCGCGCACGTCGTTCGGGGCCGGCGGCGGGGTCGGCGGCTGCTTGGGCAGCTTGTTCCAGCCAATGAGGGATGCAAGGTCGTCCGAGGGCTTCGGATCGATGAGCTCGGGGCGCGTGCCCTTCGCGATCTGGCTCATCGCCTGATCGACGGGAATCTTCGCGCCGCCGAAGGCCTCCTTCTCGACCGTCACCTGCGTGAGGAGCGCGGTCCTCGGGGCGTTCTTCTCGGCCTTCGCCTCGTCGGTCATCAAGGCGTAGTAGCTCTTGAACACGAACTCGAGGCTGACGAGCGTGATCACCACGATCACGGCGATCGTGATGATGAGGCGGAGTCGCGGCGGTGTGTTGTCGGTGGCCATGCGTGCCTCAGGCGTTCTGGAAGTGCAGCGAGCGCTCGAGGCGCGGGTCGCCGACCGGGACGAGGGAGAACTTGGTCATGCGATAGAAGACCAGGGCGCCGTAGGTGCCGCCGACTGCACAAAGGCATGCGAGGTCGATCCAGCTGAACGAGAAGCCATCCTTACCGACCAGGTAGTTGGGCATCACAAACCAGTACATGTCGACGACGTGCATGACGAGCAGGACGGCGGCGGAGATCTTGAGCCGACCGACGTTGCGCTTGAAGTTGCGCGAGATGGTCCAGAAGAACGGGAACACGAAGTGCCCGAGGAGCAGGACCATGCTGACCGAGGCCCACGGCGCGTGGTCCCAGCGGTTGTGGTACCAGGTCGTCTCTTCGGGAAGCGCGGCGTACCAGATCAGCATGAACTGGGAGAAGCCGATGTACGCCCAGAAGACGTTGAAGCCGAACATCAGCTTCCCGAGGTCATGGTAGTGCTCGATCGTCACGGCGCCCTCGAGCGGGCCCGACTTGCGGAGCGCCAGCGTGACGAGGATCAGCACTGCGTAGCTCGAGACGACGCCGGTGGCGAAGAAGTAGACGCCGAAGATGGTCGAGAACCACGCCGGCTCGAGCGACATGATCCAGTCGAACGCCGCGAAGGTGAGGCTCAGCGCGAAGAGCATCGTCGCCGGCGGAGCGAAGGCCTGGGCGCGCAGGGTGAGGCTCGCATCCTTCGAGGTGTCCTGGGCGGCCGAGTAGCCGAAGAGGCGCACCGCGAGGATCGTCCAGATGAGGAAGTAGAGGCACGCGCGCAGGTA
>JAYTBL010000559.1:0-3883 GCA_043736975.1 Polyangiaceae bacterium | reverse complement strand
CGTGTTGGGCTTCGGCACCAAGGCCTCGAGCCCCATCAGGCGCATGAGACGCTGCACGCGCTTGCGATTCGCCTCGTGGCCCTCGCCTCGGAGCTCGTGCGAAAGCTTGCGGCTTCCGTAAAATGGATGCTTCAGATGAAGCTTGTCGATGCGGCGCATCAGCGCGAGTTCCTCGGCGCTCGTCGGCACCGGTTCGTAGTACAGACCCGCGCGCGCCACCCGGGGCAGCTCGCACTGGCGACGCACAGACAGCTCGGCCTGCGGGTCGACCATCGCGCGCCTCACCGTCAGCCCTGACGTCCGAGCCCTCGAAGACGCAGGCTTCACTTTAGCCGCCGGCCTCCGTGGTCCGAAGAGTGGGGTCCACTTCAGCCACGCGCTCATCTCATCACGTTCTCGGCGCCGAAGCCGTTCCCGAGCGACGCGACACTTCCATGATAGAACGCGTCGGTGCGTCCTTCATGGGTTGCGTCGTTGGTCGTCCTCGCGGCAGTGAGTCTCGGTACGAGCGGGTGCAAGGCGCGCCCTTGCAAGGCATGGACGGGTTGGGAGTTTCCGGACCTGAAGCGCGTCGACTTTTGCTACAACGGCACGATCACGGGCACCACGGGAGCGTCGGAAGAAAACTTTCTGAAGCCCTTCGCGCAGAGGGGAGAGCGCGAAGCTTGTTCATGCATGCCCCTCACGCAATGCGCGTGCCTCGATCGCGATCCGCAAGATCCGCGAAGAAGCACGCGTCGCGCCTGACGCGGTCGACTCGGCAGGAACGGGACCGTGCGTGGGCGATCTCTCAGATGGGCCCCTCCTCCGAGGGAAAGTGCCAGCTGATGTTCACGGTGTACTGAGCGCGCCTGGGGCGAACGAGTAGACTCACGCCCGTGAACGCTCACATCTATCGCGAAGGCGGCGAGGCCGGCGGCCTTCCCCTGCCGCGCAAGAACCTCCCGGCCCTCACCATCATCGTGGCGGTGCTCGCGTTCGTCGCGCTCATCCTCTCCCCGATGCTCCTCGGCTTTGCCGCGGGCCGTCATGGGGTCGCCGGCGCCTGGCGCCTCGTGAAGGAGGGGGGCATCGTGTGGACGGGGCCCGTCCTCTTGCTCAACTTCGTGGTGCCGATCGCGCTCGCCGTGATCGGCGCGTTCGTCATGCGCGGGAAGAAGGTGCCGCCGTTCCTCTTGCTCCTCGGGGCCGCGCTGCCGTTCGCCATCGGGCTGCTCGGCGCCTTGGTGGGGCAGATGACGGTGTTCGGTGCCATCAGCGGCGAGAGCGTCGATCCCGAGCA
Source organism: Polyangiaceae bacterium (assembly GCA_043736975.1). Taxonomy (GTDB): domain Bacteria; phylum Myxococcota_A; class Polyangia; order Polyangiales; family Polyangiaceae; genus Labilithrix. The sequence goes on along the minus strand of JAYTBL010000559.1, from coordinate 2,601 downwards.
GAAGATCCGCATCATGGCCGAGGGCGCCGCGGAGACGATGGCGAACGACATCCTCGCGGGCTTCGTCACGTGCGGCTGCGCGATCGTCGCGTGTGCTGCCGCGGCCGCGGCGGCGGCGTCGATCGACGTTGCGATGGCGTCGCGCGGCGCGAAGCCCGGCCGCGCGGGCTTGATCGGCGCTGCCGCCCTGGGCGGAGCGTGGCTCGTTGCGTCGATCGTGCTCGCGGCGATCCGCTTTCGCCACGCAGGCGCGCTCGTTGCCTTCCCGGTCCTCATCGTCGCCACCATCGTTCCGTTCGCGATCATGGCGGGCCGCTCCGCCTCGCTCCTCCGCGGATGGCACGACCGGACCGAGGCGTCGCGCATGCTGGCGGCGACCGCGGTCGCGGGCCTGTGCGCGACGCTCGCGGTCCTCGCGTTCGAACGCGCGGCGCAAGCGAGCGTGACCGCGCAAGCACTCCAGGCGATCGCGGGAGAGAGCGTCGACCCCTCGCAGCAGGCACGGATCCTGTTCGAGGCCGTCCAGGGCCGTCGCTTCGGCACACTCGCGTGTATCTTGCACGGAGGGCTTGGCCTCGCGACCTTCGCGGCGGCGATCGCGCCAGGCATCGGCGGCGGTCCGCAGGGGACGCGCCATCCGCTGACGCCGAGCCTCGGCATCGCGGCGCTCGTCGCGATCGCCATGCTCGGCGGGACGCTCAGTCTCTCGAGCTCGCGCTCGCGAACCGCGAAGCTCGTCGCCGCATCGGGAGACGCCGTGGCACCGCCCGGCGTGACGTTGCCCACGGTGCGAGGGACCTTCTCGACTCGCGGTGGAGGTCCGCGGTACGGCGCGGAACGGATCGTGATCGGCCCGGCCGGCGCGGAGCTGGAGAAGGGCGCTGGCAAGTGTGCAGCTTCGTCGAACAACCCGGGCAGCGCCGCGTTCTCGGTCTACGGCGATCGGAACGTGACCGCCACGCAGCTCGTCGAGATCCTGAAGGCGCGCGGATGCGAGGACCCGTCGCTCGTCTTCGTCGCGCGTCGCGATCACGACCCCGCCATCGATGCCCAGCTCGGCGAGATGGCGGCGTACCTCGGCTCCGTCGCCTACGTACCAGCCACAGTGACGATCGATCTGCCCAGCCGTCACGAAGACGTCGTCGAGGTGCGCTCCGTCGACGATGCGATCGAGGTCGACGGAAAGCGAGTGGCCTTCCCGATCCCTCCGGAAACGAGCTTCGACCATCGCTCCGGGCGTGTGTCGACGGTGCGTTACGCGTTCCAGCCGACCGACACGATCGAGCGCATGCTGCGCATCGTTGTCGGGGTGCGCGATGCGTTCGGCTACCGGCTCGAGTCGGCCACGACGTTGATCGACATCGGCATGCCGCCCCGCCCCCCGAAGAACACGGACTTCGCTCTCGGCGGCTTCGGCGGCCTCGGGCTCGGCAACACCGGCGGTAGCCCCAAGGGCAAGGCGCCAACGCTGCGGCAGGGCGCGACGCAGGTGAATGGACGCCTTCCGCCGGAGGTCATCCAGCGCATCGTCCGCCAGAACTTCGGGCGGCTCCGTCTCTGCTACGAGAACGGCCTTCGCACCGATCCGAAGCTGGCGGGCCGCGTCAGCGTGAAGTTCGTGATCGATCGCTCCGGCTCCGTGTCGACCGCGCAGGACGGCGGCTCGGATCTCCCGAACGCGGGCGTGGTGTCGTGCGTGGTTCGCGCGTTCGGCAAGCTGACGTTCCCGCAGCCCGAAGGCGGCATCGTCACGGTCGTCTACCCGATCATCTTCAGCCCCGGCGAGTGAGCTTCTTCAGTCCCCGATCGTCGTCGCAGCCACGTTGATCCGGACCTTCGACTCCGCGACGCGCCCGTCCGGATCGCGGAGGCTCACCTTCACCTCGAGGGGTTGACCGAGGAAGCGCGCGACCGGCACGCTCGAGTTGTCGATCTGAAAGCGAAGGCCGTACAGCTTGCAGTAGCCGTCGGGCGTCGGGTCGAACGAGAACACGAAGCTCGTGGGAGGGACCTTGAGGCCGGTGCCCGGTTGCTCCGCCGTGATCGAGATGATCGTTCCGGACTGCTTCAAGTTCTTCTGCCGCGCGGCGATCCACAGATGATGTCCGCCTTGCGGGCCCTTCTCGGGCTGGAGCGTCTCGCCCTCCTTCAAAGGGCCGTAGTCCGTCTGTCCCGTGCCCACGGTGACCTCCGGCTCTCCGGGATGCGCGGCCGCGGCGCGACGTGGCGCGCGTTGGACGGGGGCGAGGTCAGGCGGCGACGGGTGGGTCGCGCGAGCGACGCAGCGCGGCAAGAAGGCGGTCGATGGACGCGATCATCAACACGGGCGCGGTCGTCGAGCATGACGTCACCGTGGGGCACTTCGTCCATCTGTCGCCGCGCTCGGCCATGGGCGGCGCCGCACGGATCGGCGCCTACGCTCACCTCGGCATCGGCGCCACCATCCTCTCCGGCATCTTCGTCGGCGACGACAGCATCATCGGCGGCGGCGCCTGCATGGTCCGCGACGTCCCGCCGCGCGTCATCGCTTACGGCGTGCCAGCCCGCGTCGCTCGCGCCCGCTGAGCTTCGCGCCGCCGGGGTTGGCTGATCAGCCTCCTC
>JAYTBL010000558.1:0-3885 GCA_043736975.1 Polyangiaceae bacterium | reverse complement strand
GCGCCGGCGTGGGCGCGGTCGCGCCCCCGCGTGACGCGCTCGACAACAACCCGGTGAAGGAGAGCTTCGAGGTCGGCAACGCCGCCTCGCTGGTCTCGCTGAGCGTCAAGGACGACGTCATCACCTGCGACCGCGACGGGATCCTCGACGAGGGTGAGCTCGGCACCATCGTCGTCACGATCCGCAACAGCGGCGCCGGCACCCTGAGCGAGACGACCGCCAAGCTCTCGTCGAAGTCGCCGAAGGTCTCGTTCCCCGACCAGGGCATCGTCAAGTTCGAGCCCTTCAAGCCCTTCGAGCAGAAGACTGCGCTGGTGAAGGCCTACGTCGATGGCCTGGCCGACAAGGAGCCGCTCATCATCGACATCGCGGTCGACGACCCCACGATGGTGGTCGGGGGCTCGCTCGCGATCCCGCTGCCGGTGCAGCACGGCGTCGACGAGGTCGCCGACTCCGCGACCACCGACGACGTCGAGACGACGAGCACCGCCTGGGTAGTCACTGGCGAGGATCAGTTCGGCACCAGCGTACAGTGGGCGCGCATCCTCACCGGCACGAACCACTCGTGGTTCATCCCCAACGCCGGCGAGCCTGCCGATCACCAGCTGACCTCGCCGGCCTTCGAGGTCACCGACACCACGTTCACCCTCGCCTGGAAGCATCGCTGGGCGTTCGAGTCCTCCGAGAGGGACATGAAGGACTTCGACGGCGGCGTGGTGGAGATCACGCTCGACAACGGCAAGACCTGGGTCGACCTTTCGAAGTACGCGAAGATGGACTACAACGTCACGCTCGAGGACGACCCGGAGACCACGATGGTCCTCAAGGGTCGCAAGGCGTACGGCAACGAGAGCCCCGGCTACCCGGACGCGTGGGTCGACTCGAAGATCACCGTGACGCTCCCCTCGGCCGCGGCCACGGTGAAGCTCCGCTTCCGCCACGGCGCCGACGACAACAGCGCGTCCGACGGCTGGGAGATCGATGACATCTCGGTCACCGATCTGAACAACAAGCCCTTCTGGTCCTTCGTCCCGCAGCGTGACCAGTGCGACCCCGCGGGACCGACCGCCATCGCGCCGCCCGGTCAGAGCGCGACCCCGAAGCAGATCGTCAGGCTGGTCGGCACCGGCACGCACCCGAAGAACCTGCCGCTCGGCTTCTACTGGAGCCAGCTCGCGGGTCCCCCGGTGTTCCTCTCGGGGCGCACGACCGCGGACCTCGCGTTCGAGGCGCCCGACACGAAGCAGGCCGTCACCATCAAGCTCGCGCTCCGCGCCAACGACGGCGCGCTGCTGAGCGCGCCCGTCACCGTCGACGTCCTGGTCAACCCGGCCGGCGCGTTCCCCGGAGACGACGGCGGCTGCGGCTGCAAGGTCGTCTCGTCGCGTAGCAGCAGCAGCTCGCGCGCCCTCTGGGGGGCGGGCCTCGCCGCTCTCGCCCTGGTCCTCGTGCGCCGCCGGCGCCGGCGCTAGATCGACCGACCTCGAGCGCCAGCTTGTAGCTCCAGCTGCGTCAGCCTCTCCAGGAGCGCGGCTGCAGGCGGACGGATGACCGTCGCGTCGACGTCCCAGCGCGGCGTGAGGGTCGTCTCGTGCTCGAAGACATCCTCGAAGAGATCCGCGTGGACCGTGGTCGACGCGTCTTCGAGATCGACCTCCGCGAGCACCGACACGCTGACCACATCGTCGACGATGAGGACGAACGCCCTGCCGAAGTCGGCGCTTCTCTCCGCTACGAAGCGCGTGATCGACTCGAACGAGACGAAGGGAAGCTCGCAGCCGATCAGCTCGGTGAAGGCCCGCCCGTCATCGGCTGCCAGCACCAGCTCGGCCGTCCCTCGACTGCGCCTGAGCTCCACGACCAGCGTTCCCGCCGTGACGCGCGAGAGCAAGCGCGGACGCTGCGCCGCCTCCTCGAGCAGCAAGCAAAGGAAGGCCATGATGCGCTCCAGGCGGTCGGCGTTGGTCCTCTCTGCGAGGGCGTGAAGCGCCGCTGCGACGCGCTCGAGTCCGACCGGGTTCGCGGTTGTCACGTCACTGGCGTAGCAGCTGAGAGAGGCTGGCGACAGTGGTCGACGAAGTGCGATCTGCGCGATCGCAGGCCCGTACGTTGTAAGATAGCGGCGTGACATTCGATCTCAAGGTCGTCGGGGGCAAGGTCGTGGACGGCACTGGAGGCAGCTCCCGGCTCGCCGACGTGGGCGTGAAGGACGGCCTCATCGTGGAGGTCGGCGCCTGCAGCGGCGCCGCCTCGCGTGTCATCGACGCCGAGGGCGCGATCGTCACGCCCGGCTTCACCGACCTGCACACGCACTACGACGGGCAGGTGTCGTGGGACGAGGACCTCGCGCCGTCGAGCCTGCACGGCGTGACCACCTGCGTGATGGGCAACTGCGGGGTCGGCTTCGCGCCGGTGCGCCCCAAGGATCGGCAACGCCTCATCGAGCTGATGGAGGGCGTCGAGGACATCCCGGGCGCGGCGCTCGCGGAGGGTATCCAGTGGGACTGGGAGTCGTTCCCCGAGTACCTCGACGCGATCGAGAGGCGCCCGCGCGCCATCGGCGTCGTGGCGCAGGTGACCCATGACGCGCTGCGCGTCTTCGTGATGGGCGAGCGCGCCTTCGCCGGGATCGCCGCGAACGACGACGACATCGCGCAGATGTGCGCGCTCACCCGCGCCGCGCTGGTGGCCGGCGCCGCGGGCTTCAGCACCGGCCGCACCGACAATCACCGCTCGATCGACGGCAGCGCCACGCCCTCCGCCGAGGCCACGGTGCGCGAGCTCGCGGGCATCGCCGAGGCGCTGGTCGGCCTCGATCACGGCGTGCTCCAGGCGGTCTCCGACTTCGACATGGAGACCTCGGCGGCGCGCTTCGACGCCGAGTTCGACGTGCTCGAGCGCATGGCCGAGGCCGCGCCGGGCCACCCTCTGTCACTCTCGCTCATGCAGCGCGATCTCGACACCACGCAGTGGCGCAAGATCATCGCCCGCGCCGAGCGAGCGAACGCGCGCGGCCTCGATCTGCGCCTCCAGGTGGGCGCGCGTGGCATCGGCGTGCTCCTCGGGTTCGAGGCCACGTTTCATCCCTTCATCGGCTTCCCCAGCTACAAGGCGATCGCGAAGCTGCCGCTGGTGGAGCGCGTGCGCCTCATGCGCGATCCGGCGTTCAAGGCGCGCATTCTGCTCGAGAAGAGCGAGAGCATCGCCGGCGACGGCTCCAACGTGCCGCCCATGGCCGATCGCTTCCTCGCGAACATCGACTTCATCTCCATGCGCATGTTCCGCCTCGGCGAGCGCCCGAGCTACGAGCCGCCCAAGGAGCAGTCCCTGTTCGCCGAGGCCATGCGCACGGGGCAGAAGCCGCTCGAGGTGATCTACGACGCGCTCCTGGAGAACGACGGCAAGGAGCTCCTCTACTTCCCGGTCTACAACTACGCGGGCTTCGACCTCGACGCGGTGCGCGAAATGCTCGGGCATCCGCTGGCGCTGCTCGGCCTCTCCGACGGCGGCGCGCACGTGGGCACGGTCTGCGACGCGAGCTTCCCGACCTTCATGCTCACGCACTGGGCGCGGGATCGCGCGCGCGGCCGCTTCTCGGTGGAGCAGGTCGTGAAGATGCTCACCCACGACACGAGCCGTTACATCGGGCTCGCCGATCGCGGCACCATCGCGCCCGGCCAGCGCGCGGATCTCAACGTGATCGATCTGGCGGAGCTGCGGCTGCTGCGTCCCGAGCTGATCGCGGATCTCCCGGCGGGCGGAAGGCGCCTGCTGCAGCGCGCGGAGGGCTACCGCGCGACGATCGTCGCGGGCCGCCCGATGCTGGTGCACGGCGTGCTCACGGGCGACAAGCCCGGCCGCCTCGCGCGCCTCGGCGCCTGACGT
>JAYTBL010000557.1:0-3896 GCA_043736975.1 Polyangiaceae bacterium | reverse complement strand
GCTCGCGCTCGCGCTCGCGCTCGGTGCGGGCTCGCTTGCTCACGTGGGGTGCAGCTCGGACGCGTCACCGTCGAGCGCGCCTCCGCAGACTGCCGCGGAGCCGGACCCGCTGGCGCTCGTGCCGGTGGTGGACGAAAACCCCGATCCCGACATCGTCGAGGTGACGCTCGAGGCGCGCCAGTCGATGAAGACCTACGGCACCTCGCCGCCGACGCCGGTGTGGACCTACAACGGCTCGGTACCGGGGCCGTTCATCGACGCCAAGGTCGGCGACCGCGTCATCATCAAGTTCAAGAACTCGCTTCCGGAGCCCACCAGCATCCACTGGCACGGCATCCGGCTGCCGGCGGCGATGGACGGCACGATGGCGATGCAGAAGCCCATCTTGCCGGGCGAGACGTTCCGCTACGAGTACGTGTTCAAGGACGCGGGCCTCTACTGGTACCACCCGCACATGCGGTCGGACATCCAGGTCCAGAAGGGGCTCCACGGCGCCATCCGCGTTCGCGGACCGAACGAGCCCGTGGTCGACGACGAGCGCGTTCTGGTGCTCGACGACGTGCGCATCAAGCCGGACGGCACCCTCGGCGAGTACCTCGACGACAGCGCGAAGATGATGGGCCGCGAGGGCAACACGCTCCTCGTCAACGGCATCACCGACGGGACCCTCGCGCTGCGCGCCGGCGCCGCCGTTCGCCTTCGCCTCGTGAACGTCGCCAACGGTCGCTTCTTCAACCTTCGTCTGCCCGGTCACACCTGGCGCGTCATCGGCCACGACGGCGGCCTGCTGCCGAAGCCCTACGACACGGAGCACCTGCTGGTCGCGCCGGGAGAGCGCTACGACGTCATGGTGATCCCGGACGGCGCGCCGTCGAGCGTGCTCGACCTCGTGAACGACCCGTACGAACGCGGCCACGACTCCGGCACGAGTCCGCCGATGCCGGTGGCGCACGTGCGCTTCACCGACCGGCCCGCGCTCACGGGCCGCGCGCTCCCCTCTTCTTTCCCAGAGATCGCGGCGCTCCCCGACGCCGCGCAGCGCCTGCCGGTCGTGCTCAACGAGGCCACGAAGAACGGCGAGCTGGTCTTCATGATCAACGACGCGGTCTACCCCGATGTCCCGCCGGTGATGGTCGAGACCGGCGGCCTCCGCATCCTCGACGTCAAGAACGACAGCGAGATGGACCACCCGTTCCACCTCCACGGGTTCTTCTTCCAGGTCCTGGAGAAGAACGGGGTGCGCCAGCCGCTCGAGTCGATGGGCAACAAGGACACCATCATCGTGCCCATGAAGAGCTCGCTGAAGCTCGTGACGCGCTTCGACGAGCCGGGCCACTGGATGTACCACTGCCACATCCTCGAGCACGCCGAGGGCGGCATGATGGGCGAGATCCACGTCCAGTGAGAGAGCGACGCGGGCGCGGCGCGTTCACGCGAGGGCGCGTCGAAGTCGCAGCGCGTTCATGATGACCGAGACCGAGCTGAAGCTCATCGCCGCGGCCGCGAGCATCGGGCTCAGCAAGAGGCCGAAGGCCGGGTAGAGCGCGCCCGCGGCGATCGGCACCGCGAGGATGTTGTAGCCGAAGGCCAGCGCCAGGTTCTGGCGGATGTTGCCGAGGGTCGCGCGCCCGAGACGGACGGCGCGGACGATCCCCCGGAGATCCCCCTTCACCAGCGTGACGCCGGCGCTCTCGATCGCGACGTCGGTGCCGGTGCCCATCGCGATGCCCACGTCGGCGGTGGCGAGCGCGGGCGCGTCGTTGATGCCGTCGCCCGCCATCGCGACCACCGCGCCGTCGCGCTTCAGGTCCGCGACGACGCGGGCCTTACCCTCGGGAGCGACCCCGGCGACCACGTCGGCCGGCGCGATCCCGAGCTCGCGCGCGATCGCGAGGGCGCTGGTCTTCGCATCGCCAGTGAGCATCACGATCCGAAGGCCGAGATCGCGCAGCCCCTGCAAGGCCTCGCGCGTCGTCGGCTTGATGGTGTCGGCGATCGACCACAGCCCGACGTAGCGGCCGTCGAGCGCGGCGAAGGAGACCGTCGCGCTGGTCGCGCGGAGCACCTCGGCACGGGCCAGCACGGCCTCCGGGATCTCGACACCGGCGTCGACGAGCAGCTCACGCGTCCCGAAGAGCAGCTTCGACTCGCCATGGACGCTCACCAGGCCGCGGCCCCGCACCGCCTCGGTCTGCGCCTTGCCGACGGCCGCCGCGATCCCCGCGTCGCGGGCGTGCTCCACGATGGCGCGGGCCAGCGGATGCTCGCTCCCCAGCTCCGCCGCGGCTACGCGGCCGATCACCACCGATCGGTCGACATCGGCGACGAGCTCGACCTCCTGGACGCGCGGCTTGCCTTCGGTGAGCGTGCCGGTCTTGTCGACGACCAGCGTCGTCACCTTGGAGAGCGTCTCCAGCGCCTCGGCGTCCTTCACCAGGACGCCGGCGTGGGCGCCGGTGCCGGTGGCGACCATGATCGACATGGGGGTCGCCAGACCGAGCGCGCAGGGGCAAGCGATGATCAGCACCGCCACCGCCGCGACGAAGCCATGCGCGATGCGCGGCTCGGGTCCGACCAGGAACCACACCGCGAAGGAGATGGCCGCCGCGGCGATGACCGCGGGCACGAAGACCGCGCTGACGCGATCGACGAGCTTCTGCACCGGCGCGCGCGAACGGGAGGCGTCGGAGACCATGGTCACGATCTTCGCGAGCAGCGTGTCGCGGCCGACGCGATCGGCGCGCACGATCAGCGCTCCGTCACCGTTGAGCGTGCCGCCGGTCACGCGATCTTCGGGCCCCTTCTCCACCGGAAGCGGCTCGCCGGTGATCATCGACTCGTCGATGGCCGAGCGGCCCTCGGCGATCACCGCGTCGGTCGGGACGCGCTCGCCCGGCCGCACGCGAAGACGATCTCCCACCGCGACCTGGTCGAGGGGCACGTCCTCTTCGACGCCCTCTTCGGTGATGCGCCGCGCGGTCTTCGGCGCGAGGCGGAGGAGCGCGCGGATCGCGTCGCCGGTCCGCGCCCTCGCGCGCAGCTCCAGCACCTGCCCGAGCAGCACCAGCGTGGTGATGACCGCCGCCGCCTCGAAGTAGACGGGGACCATCCCGCCGTGACCGCGCATCGCAGCGGGGATGAGCCCAGGCGCCAGCAGCGCGACCACGCTGTAGCCGAACGACGCTCCGGTGCCGAGCGCGACCAGCGTGAACATGTTGGGCGAGGCGTGGCGCACGGAGTCGACGGCGCGCACGAAGAACGGCCAGCCGCCCCACAGGACGACCGGGGCGCAGAGGAAGAGCTCGATCCAAGGCCGGCGATCCATCCCGACGGCGTGCCCGATCGGATCCCCGGGCAGCATCTCGGCCATCGCGAGGACGAACAGCGGGAGCGTCAACGCGGCGGACACCAGGAAGCGCCGCTGCATGTCGACGAGCTCGGCGTTCTCCGCCGGGCTCGCGTCCGCCGTCATCTCCTTCGGCTCCAGCGCCATCCCGCAGAGCGGGCAGCTGCCGGGTCCCTTTTGCACGATCTCCGGGTGCATCGGGCAGGTGTATTCGGCGCTGCCCGATGCGGCGCGGGTGGCGGCGGGTGCAGCGGGGCGCGGCTTCTGCGGCTCCGCCCCCTGCGGCGTCTTTTCCTGCGTGTACCGCGCAGGATCGGCGCGAAACTTGGCGAGGCAGCCGGCGCTGCAGAAGAAGACCGTCTCTCCCTCGTGCTCGAGCTGATGCTTCGCGCGGGCGGGGTCCACGGTCATTCCGCAGACGGGATCCTTCGCGGAGCGCGTAGCGGCCGCCGGATCGGCGCCGCGCGCCGGAGGGGCCGCATGGGCTGGCTCGTGGTGCTCCGTGGTCATCGTCTATCCATGACGCACGATTCGTACCGCCATTACAGCT
>JAYTBL010000556.1:0-9411 GCA_043736975.1 Polyangiaceae bacterium | reverse complement strand
GGACCAGGTCGCGCATCGCTCGCACGGTCATCTCCGTGCGGTCCATGGCGAAGGGGCTGAGACGAACGAGACGCTCGGGCACCGACCGACTGGGGCTGCTTTCGTCGAGCTCGAAGCGCGCGCTGCCGCGCGCCAGGAGCCCTCCCTCGACGCAGACCATGCCGTCGGGCGCGGGCCGCGAGCACGGCGTCTTCCGGGCGGACGCGAAGGAGCCGGGGACCGGGCGCGGTGTGATCTGGTCGTCGTCGAGCGTGCGCGGGACCAGCGCGCCGCTCTCCGGATCGCACGAGCGCGCCCCCACGACGTCGGCAGCGACCCCGGCACAGGCGGCGAAGAGCGAGAGCGAGACGCGCCGCACCTCATCGCGCGTGGCCGGGAGCAGGCCGACCGCGTCGATGGTGAGCGCCCCGAACGGCGAGCCGCCCGCGTCGCTGTGATCGGCGCGAAAGAGGCGCACGCGCAGCCGGAGCCCCCCGCCGCCGGGATCCGGGATCCCGAACGAGAGCGGCCAGGCCTCGGGGCCGGCCATCCCGAAGAGACGGCGGCAGCCGGTGCACGCGGCGTCGCCGTCGGGCCCGACCAGCTCGACGAGCAAGCGATCGCCGAGCTGCGGTACGGGCGCGTCGGTCGACACCGCGACCACCCACTGGGGGCGCGGGTCGGCGGTCTGTCCGCCGCACGCCGCGGCCAGCGCAGCGATCGCGAAGATCATCCTCGGGAGGGGACGGCTCATTGCGTACTCGCCGCCTCCCGGTACACGCAGCGCAGACCGCGCTGCACCGAGGCGCTGGCCGCACCGCGGAAGAGCCCCGACGCGAGCAGCGTACCGTTTGCCCACGAGCCCCCGCGTGTCGCCACCGTGAGCGCGCCCGGAACGACGCATCGCGGGTCGACGAGGACGCCGAAGCGCGGGCCCCAGCACGCGTCGTCCAGCGCGCGCGGTGCGTCGGCCAGCACCTCGCTCAGGCTACCGCCGAGATCGCGGACCCCGTCGCGCGAGACGTCACCGATACCTTTGCAAGCCTCGGTGGGCGGGTGCGATCCGACGGGTTCGACGCCGGCGCCTGGACAGGCTTGCCGACCGCTGTCACCGAGCACGCTGATCCGGCCGTTGCTCGACGAGCAGCAGCCGCCGAACGTGTCGCCCCAAGGAAAGCGACGCGCTTCGCCGCGTCCCGTCGCCGCGTGATTCCACTCGGCCTCGGTGGGGAGCGCGCCGCCGAGCAACGTGCACAGCTCGCGCGCCGTGTCGTTCGAAACGCAGCTCAGCGGCAGGCGATCGCCCGCGGGGTCGTCCGATAGCGTGCAGAGCTTCGAGTCTTGCAGGCCTGGCTCGCCGCGGCGAACGGGCTGCGCGCTCCTCAGCTTCGCGAGGAGCGGTCGCGCGCGACCGACCGTCACCTCGGTCTCGTCCATGAAGAACGGCGAGACCCGGACCAGCCGCATCGGGAGCGAAGGAAGCCCGACCACATCGTCCTCGAGCCCCGCGATCACCGAGGAGCCGAGCACGCTGAGACCCCCAGGAATGCAGACCCGCCCCGCGGTAGCGGGCTGCGCGCAGGGCTGCGCGAGGACGAGCGGCGACGTTCCCACCTTCGACGGCGCGGCGGGATCGGCGGCGGGGAGCCGCGACGCGAACGGCGCCTTCGGGTGCGCGGCATCCTGGCAGCTGACGCGCTCGCTGAAGGAGGCCGGTGCGCCCAGACACTCGGCCGACAGGTGGACGGCGAGGCGCGTGACCTCGTCGGCAGCTGGCTCCGCGATCTGCACGACGCGATCGATCGCGAGCTCGGCCAGCGGCGCCAGGGTGGGGAGCGAGCCCTCGGTCACCGGCTCGGCGTCGCGCGCGCGAAAGGCCCGGATGCGGAGCGTGGTGACCGGCGTGGGGCCGGTCTCGGCGGGGATGAGCGCGAAGGAGAAGGGCCAGTCGAGCGCGCTCGCCGCCGAGAACTCACGAAAGACGCCGACCTTGTCCTGAGCGTCGAGGACGTCGACCCGCACGGTATCGATGGCCGCGGCGCCCGAGAGCTCGGGGTTCGCCGCGAGATCGCCGGACGCCGGCGCGTCGGTGTCGATGACCAGCACGACCTGCCGGCGCGGCGGGAGCGTATCGTTGCAGCCGGCGCCCGACCCGAAGAGCGCGGTGGCGAGGGCCGCCGCGCCGGCGATCCGTCGCCCCCAGCTCACTGGCATGCCGCGGCACACGAGACGGAGATGCAGGCGAACCAGGCGTCGAAGAGCGGGCCGGCGGCGGCCGGGACCTTGGCCTTGCACGCGTTGACGCAGGCGTCGGTGACGGAGGGGCAGGTCTCGTCGAGGCAGGCCCTCAGGAGGAAGCACCCCGCGTCGGCAGCGCAGCGCGCGTTGGGCTCGCGGCAGGTCGTGGTGATGCCGCAGGCCGAGCAGGCGTCCAAGGCGCCGCCGCACTCGGTGGCGCAGCGCGCGACGTTGCAGGTGCTGCGACGCGCCCAGGCGCTCACCCCCTTCGGGTGCACCGCGTAGCAGCGGCCTTTGCAGGCGTTGTCACCCTTGCACGCGACGAGGCACGGCTGGAGCTGCAGCTTGCACTCGGGCTCGGCGACGCAGGCATCGAAGGTCTCACAGCACCGCTCCGCTTCGCACTTGAAGCACGCGTTCGTCTCGGCGCTGGGGCCGCACTTCTGATCGAGGATCTCGGCGAACGATCCCGGATTGCTGGTGCCGGGCTGCGTGCACGCCGTGCAGCTCGCGAGGCCGCTGCCCGTGATGCATGCGTCGTAGGCGGCGCGCGAGCGAGAGGCCACGGCGTTGTCGCCGCGCGGACAGGCCGCGAGGCACGCGGCGTCGATGTTGCCGCCCGGGGCGGAGGCGCACCGGTCGGCGCAGGCGGAGTGCAGCGCGCAGCTCGGCTCGGCGTCGCAGACCTGGCGCTGGGAGTTGCATGCAGGCTGCACGCAGCTGCCGCATGCCCCCGCGACCCAGGTGGCGGGAGCGGCGTCGTCACCGACCGCCGCGTCGCTGCCGCCATCGGGCGCGGGGGCAAGCGCGCTGCTCGAAGAGCACGCCGCGCTGAGCGCCACGAGGGTGAGCAGAAGCGCGGCGAGCGAGCGAACCTTCATGAAGCCTCCCATCACTTGACCGGCACGATCCAGCCGGTGGAGCCGGCCTCGTAGGCCGGCGGCTCGGGCGCGGGCCGCGTGACCGCGTAGGTGACGATCGCGCCCGTCGCCAGGACCGCGGCGGCGGTCGTCCAGAACCACCAGCGCTTGGTGATGGGCGTGCGCTCGGCAGGGAGCTCGGCGGCGAGCTTGGTGTGCTGTCCTGGTCGCAGGTTGAGCGAGGCCCCGTACGTGACGAAGCCCTCCTTGGCGACGCTGATGGCATGCGCGCCCGGCGGACGCATGATGGTCACCGGCGTGAGCCCGACGTCGACCTCGTCGACGCGCACCACCGACCCCGGGCGATTGGCGTCGATCTGCAGCTCGGCCGCCTGCTCGGTGAGCGACATCGCGAGCTGCGCGGTGGTGCCGGGCTTGAGATCACGGCGCACCTCGAGGGTGTCGTGGCCTGCGAGCTGGAAGGTGAGGACGTGCGAGCCGGGATCCGCGATGACGACGAAGGTGGGGGCCGGAACGCGCTTTCCCTCACCCGGCGCGGCGACGCCCGCCACGAGCTCCGCGGACGGCGTGGCCGCGAGCGGCCGTCCGTCGACCGCGATCGTCGCCTCGGGCTGCTTCACGGTGATGGTGATGCGCGCGAGCTTGCGGTCGATCTCGTCGACGTAGGCCCTGGCCTGATCGCGGAACAGATCGGGCAGCTCCAGGCTGCCTTCGTTCCGCGCGAGCGCCTGCCGCAGCGTCGACACCGCGAGCGTGTAGCGACCGAGGAACCGCTGACACACGCCGATGTTGTAGATGGTAAGCGCGTGCTGCCGCAGCGCGAGCGAACGCTCGAACGCCGCGAGGGCTGCCGCCCACTCCGATTGCTCGACGAGCTGACCGCCGGCGCGGAACTCGTCGCGCGCGCGCTGCGCGGCGGGCGCCTCCTGGGCGGCGGCCGGCGCGGCGCGAAACAAGGCGAGCCCGAGGCACAGCGCCAGCATCCTGAGACGAATGGGAATGGGACGGCCTCCCCCATGGAAGTCGCACGCCGGCGGCCCCTGCCTCCATGGTCATTTTTTTCAACGCGTGCCGCGCGCCGCGCTTTCGCGTCGCGGACCGTGCACTCTGTGGACATGCAGGGTGAGCCGTTCGGCCCCTACCGTCTCGTCCGCAAGCTGGGCGAGGGGGAGATGGGTGAGGTCCACGAGGCCTTCGGGCCGCGTGGCGAGCGCGTGGCGCTCAAGATCCTGCGCGTGGCGGCGTCGGGACCCGGCGTGCGCGCGCGCTTTCTCCGCGAGGGCAAGGTCTGCGCGGCGCTCCGGCATCCCAACGTCATCGCGGTGAGCGATCACGGCATCGAGAAGGACTCGCCCTACTTCGTGATGCCGGTGCTGCGCGGCGCCGATCTCGAGCAGACGTTGCAGCGCACCGGTCCGCTGCGCCCCGAGGTGGCGGTGGCCATCGCGCTCCAGGCGTGCGCCGGCGTGCTCGCGGCGCACGACGCCGGCATCGTGCATCGCGATCTCAAGCCCGCGAACGTGTTCCTCGACGAGGCTGACAACGGCACCGTGCGCGCGGTCGTGTGCGATTTCGGGGTGGCGAAGATCGCCGACGAAGACGGCTCGCTCACCGCCTCCGGCTCGGTCCTGGGGACGCCGCTGTACATGGCGCCCGAGCAGCTCCTCGACTCGAAGCGCGTCGATACGCGCTGCGACGTGTGGGCGCTGGGCATGATCCTCTACCATGCGCTCGCCGGCACCGCGGCGTTCGAGGAGCTACGCACGCTCGCCGCGCTGGTCATGGCGCTGCGCGACAACGCGGTCCCGCCGCTGCAGGAGCGCGCGCCGTGGGTGCCACCGGCGCTGGCGCGGGTGGTACACGCCGCGCTCCTGCCGCTCGACAAGCGGATCGCGACCGTGGGTCGCCTGGCGGACGCGCTGCTCAAGTTTGCGGTGGCCGAGCCCGACCTCAGGACGTCGAGCCTCGTCGCGGTGTCTGCCGAACGGAAGGCGGTGTTCGCGACGCGCGCCAGCCTTCCGATGGCCGCCGCCGATCTCGTCGACCCCTTCGAGGCGACCGCGCTCGGCGAGAGCGCCGCCCACGACGACGCTCACGACCCGTATCTCGGCAGGACGTTCGAGGAGCGGTACCGCGTCGTCGCGATGATCGGTCGCGGCGGCATGGGCGCGGTCTACGAGGCCATCGATCTCGCCGCCAAGGCCGACGAGGGACGCGTGGTGGCGCTGAAGATCATGCACCCCGAGACGGGCGCGCGCGGGCTCGAGGCGACGCGCCGCTTCGTGCGTGAGGCCAAGGCCTCGGCCCGGATCCAGAGCCCGCACGTGACCCGCTTCATCGACTCCGGGGTCGACGCCGCGACCGGCGGTCCCTTCATCGTGATGGAGCGTCTCCGCGGCGCCGATCTCGCGAGTCACCTCGCGGCGACCGGCGCGCTCGAGGTCGGTCCGGCGATCGCGCTGTTCCGGCAAGCCTGCGACGCGCTCTCCGTGGCGCACGCGCTCGGCATCGTTCATCGCGACATCAAGCCCTCCAACCTGTTCCTCCATCGCTCGGGCCGCGCGATCGTCCTCAAGGTGTGCGACTTCGGCATCGCCAAGCAGCTGGGACGCGAAGGCGTCGAGGTCTCGACCGAGCTCACGCGCAGCGGCGGCCTGATCGGCTCACCGCTCTACATGTCGCCGGAGCAGGCGAAGGGCTCGAAGCTCGTCGACGAGCGCTCCGACATGTTCAGCCTCGCGCTGACGCTCCACGAGGCGCTCTCCGGCGTGCGTCCCTGGGAGGGGCACACGAGCATGGGGGAGATCATCGTCGCGGTCTGCACCGAGGAGGTGCCCGCGCTCTCGAAGAGCGCGCCCTGGGTCGACCCGGCGCTCGCCGACGTGATCGCGAAGGCGCTCTCCCGCACCCCCGAGGCCCGCTTCGCCACCATTCGCGACTTCTCGGCCGCGCTCGCGCCCTTTGCGGGCACCAGCGGAACGAGCGAGGACGAGCTCGTGAGCGTCGCCAGCCATCGCCGGTCGACGGTCATCCCGCGGCTCGAGACGACGACCGCGCGTCGAGAGACGACGGGACAGCCCTTCTCGGTGACGTCGAACCGAACGCAGGGCGCCGCCGGCGTGCCGCGCGGCCGTGGTGGGCTCTTGGTCGCGCTCGGGCTTGGCGTCCTGGTCGTATCCGCCGCCGGATTCGGGATCGTCAAGCTCGTGAAGCCGCAGCCTCCGATCGGGGTCGTGGCCGATGGTCCGCCGCCGAGCGCGCCGCTGCTGCCGGTAGCGACGGCGGGCGGCGCGAGCGAGCCGGCGCGTCCCGCGACGGCAGCGCCGGCCGAGAGCGGGTCGTCGTCCGCTTCGGCTTCCGCGTCGGCGAAGGCGCCGCTCTCCGTGACGACGCGCAAGCAGCGACCGGTCGTCGATGCCGGCAGCCCGCCGGCGCCAGCGCCGGCCACGAACGCGCCCGCCCCGACCAGCACTGCCGCGACGGGCCGCGGCGTCACCGCGACCGATCTGCCTTGAGCGCGGCCATCACCCGACCTCTGCGGGCTTCCGCCGCGCGCGGATCCCCAGCCCCTCGAGCCGCCCCGCGAGCGTGGTGCGCGCGATCCCGAGCTCGCGCGCCGCGTGCGCGACCACGTTGCCGTTTCGGAGGAGCGTCGCCCGCAGCACGTCCAGCTCGCGCTCGTCGACGCGCGCACGTTCGGCCTGGACCTCCTGCCAGGCCGAGGCCGCGGAGAGCTCCTTGGGCGCCGGCCCGGTCGCGCTGCGCGGGTCGATACCGTCGAGATCGCGCGCCTCGAGGTGCTCCGGAACGAGCTCGCGCGCCTCGGGATCGCGGGTGAGCGCACGCTCGCGAGCGCGCGCCACCACGCGCTCGAGCTGCCGCACGTTCCCGCTCCAGGTGATGGAGGGCGACGCAAGCAGGCGGCGCAGCGCGGGCGCGATGGTCCAGGTCCGCTCGCCGTCGATTCGCTGCAGCGTGGCCTCGGCCAGGCCGACGATCTCCTCGCGGCGCGAGCGCAGCGGCGGGACGTGCAGCACCACCTGCGCGATGCGGTGGAACAGGTCTTCCCGGAAGCGACCGTCGCGCATCGCGGCGTCGAGATCACCGTTCGTCGCCGCGATCAGCCGGAGGTTCGCCTTCTTGGGCTCGGGGCGCTGGTGGCCGAGCGGGCGATAGTGGCCGAACTGCGTGAAGTCGAGGAGCAGCTTCTGCGCGTGCATCGGGAGGTTGAGCAGCTCGTCGAGCACCAGCGTGCCGCGGTCGGCGAACTCCACGAGGCCGACGCGCTTGTTGGCGGCGCCGGAGAAGCTGCCCCGCTCGTGCCCGAAGAGCTCCGAGGTGATGGTGTTGAGGTCGTCGCTCGCGCCCAGCATGGCCCGCACCACCGGCCTGCGCCCGCTGGCCTCGGCGATGGCGGTGGCGAGGAGCGTCTTGCCCGTCCCGGACTCGCCGACGATGAGGATCGATGCGTCCGAGTCGAGCGCGGAGCGGATCTCCTCGGCGATGGCCTTCATCGACGGCGCGCCGACGAGGTCGGCGAGGCGTGGCGCGCGCCGGGCATCGGTGGTGTGGCCCTTGGCCTCACGCAGGTGCGCGCGATCGTTCTCGCCGCGGTGATGCTGCTCGAGCACGGTGCCGATGAGCAGCGCAGCCGACGAGAAGAACTCGACGTGTGAAGGATGCATGTATTTCAGGTGATCGCGAACGTCGACGTAGAGGACGGCGCGGGGGGCCGCGGGATCGCGAGCCGCGGTCGAGTGACGACCGAGCGCGATGGCCAGGGCCGCCACGATGCCGAGCGTGGTGACGCTCTTGATGGCGCGCATCTCCGCTTGATAGGTCACGCATTCGCCGGTCTGGAAGGCCTCACGGACGATGGTGCGGCTGATCTCGTCGCGCTCGACGAGCGCGAGGTCGGTGCCGTTGCGGCGGGCATGGACCGACTTCGTCGAGCCGTCGGGATACGAGAGAACGACCAGCCCGCGATCGGCGCCCAGGATCTCGACAAGGATGTCGAGGCATCCGCTTACCACGGTCTCGCTGTCGAGCGCACCGAAGACGCGGTCGACCAGCTCGCGCAGCGCGCGCCACAGGAGCTCGTGATCGATGGTGGGACGGCTCGAGAGCGGCGTGATCATGGCGCAGTCACTGGCACTTGTAGATGTCGTAGCTGGGGCTCGTCTTCACGCAGCGGGTGTAGCCGGTGGAGAGGTTGTACTGGGCCTTCAGGTCGACGCAGTCCTGATCCGTGACGCAGCTGTATCCGCAGCGCTTCGTGCAGGTGCTGCACACCGCGGTCGCGAAGCAGCTCTGGCCACACGCGCAGTCTCCGCTGCCCGAACAGTTGCCGCTCTTGGGCGAGCATGTCGGGCCGCCGGAGCTGCCGGAGCTGCCGGAGCTGCCCGAGCTGCCCGAGCTGCCCGACGATCCGCCCGCGCTGCACGAGGAGATTTCGGTACCCGACGAGCACTTCGGCTTCACGTTCGAGGAGTCGCAGGTGGAGACCTTGGTCTGACCGCTGCTGCACGTGGCGGCGTAGGCGAGGCACGTGCACGTGTCGCCACTGTCGGCGAGGCAACACACACCATTGTTGGTACCGGTCGCTGGGCTGGTGTCGCCGCCGGGGTAGCACGTGGCGCTGGCCGAGCCCGTCGCGTACGTGCTGGTCGAGCACGTGCAAGTCGTCCCGCTCGTTCCGCACTTCGCTTCTTGCTTCTCGCACGTGCACGAGGTGTAGCCGTTCGGCCAGCCAGAGTTGGCGCAGCAGATGGTGTTGGTGCCCGACGTGTCGCAGCTGAGCGAGTTGGGCGAGGACGAGCTGGCCTGGCAGGAACAGCCCGAGCCGGTCACCGAGCAGGAGATCCCGCTCTGGCTGCCGGAGGAGCCCGACGAGCTGCTGTTCTTCGAGTCCGAGCACGCGGCGATGCTGACGAGGATCGCGACGCCGAGCAGAAACGTGATGGGGTTCTTCACAGCGACGACGCTACGGACGCGGCGCAAACTCCGCCATGGTCATTCTTCTCGCCGCGTCGCCACGCGCGGTCCTCGTTCTGTCACCTGCCGCGGACTTCCGTCACTTCGCGGCGACAAGCTCACTGCTCGAAGCCGTAGAGGCGGAGGCGCTCGGAGCAGGGGCTCGTCTCGCTCGTGCGGTCGAGCGCTCGCGAGTCCGTCCAGCGACCGTCGCCGATCTGGTTGAAGTCGCCCCGGCCCCTCGTTGTCGTCGCGCGAGGCCAGGATGCCGGTCATGGTCCAGCGGACCACGGTCCGAGCGCGCCGCAGGTGGTCCGGAGCATCGCTCAGCGCGCGAGAA
>JAYTBL010000555.1:0-3905 GCA_043736975.1 Polyangiaceae bacterium | reverse complement strand
CGCGCGCGCCTCGGGCGGTGACTCGGGGCGACCGCAGGCCACGAGCCCGCCGATCGCGATCGTCCAGAGAGTGCGGTGCGAGCCCGTCATGCGGAGGAGCTAGGGTCGACGCAGCCTCCTGAGAAGTGGGCGAACGAGGTTCACCCCGCCTGGAGCCGGGGGACGATCGGATTGCGGAAGCGCGCCACGAGCCGCATCACCGTCTGGCCGATCATCCAGATCCCGAGCGGGACGCCCAGCCCGAACAGCAGGCTCCAGCCCGAGCCGAACGCGATCCCGCCGGCGCCGACCAGGGTAATCGCGATCCCCGCGCCCGGCTCCACGATCGCGCGCAGCACGCTCTCGGTCTTGAACGTCGCGCCGCATGCGCTGCACGCGTTGTCGTAGGTGCGGCCCCGCGTGATGCCGTTCACGTAGTGAAACGTGACGTGCACCACGGTCACGGCATGCGCCTGGCACTTCGCGCAGCGCCGCAGCAGCTTCGCTTCCAGGTCGCCGCGGAGCCCGGCCTGCACCGATTGCTCGTTGCCGAGATAGAGGACGCCGCTTCCCGCGCTCGCGCTCGCGCGCTCCTGCGCCGCGGCCTGGCTCAGCGCGTGGAAGCACGGGCCGCACAGCAGATGACCCTGCGGCGATAGCAGCGGATGACCGCCGGTTGGGCTTCCGCACCGCGCGCACGGAGGGGGCGACGCGGGGTACATGTCCCTGGTACGGATGAGCACGCGTGGGTCTTCCCTGTCTGGCTAGGGGGTGTGCGGTAGGAAGCGGGGCGGCCTTCGCGCGTGCGAGGCCTGCTCGTACGCGTAGGCGAGGCGCAGGAGCGTCGCCTCGCTGTAGGCGGCGCCGAAGAACGAGATCCCGATCGGGAGCTCGTGGACGAACCCCGAGGGCACGTTCACGTTGGGATAGCCGGCGATGGCGGGGAGCGACGAGCTCGCGCCCGTGAAGTTGTCGCCGTTGACGACGTCGATCACCCACGGCGGGCCAGCGCTCGCGGAGAGGAGCGCGTCGAGCTTGTGCTTGGTGAGCGCGCCGTCGATCTGGGCCCTGGCGCGCCGCTGCAGATCGGCCTTGAGCTTCTTGTACTCGTCGCTGGTGAGCGGCCCCATCTTGACCGCGCGCTCGAACAGCTCCTGACCGAACAGGGGCAGCTCGCGATCCTTGTTCGCCTCGTTCCATGCGACGAGGTCGGCCACGCTTCGTAGCTTCGTCGCGTCGCCCAGGCTCGCGAGATAGGCCGCCAGCCCGTCCTTGAACTCGAAGAGAAGGAGGTCCTCCTCCTTCTCGAAGTCGCGGTCGGACACGTCGACGGGATCGACGACGATCGCACCGCGCTCCTTCAGTACCGCGATCGCCGCCTCGACGTTCGCGATCACCTCGGGGTGCTTGGCGAACGTCTTGCGGGCGACGCCGATCCGCGCGCCGCGGAGCCCGTCGTCGGAGAGGGCCTTCGTGTAGTCCACACGCTTTCCCTTCGACTCCGCGGTGCGTGGGTCGGCCGGGTCCTCGCCGGCGAGGACGTTCAGGAGCAGCGCGCTGTCACGCACCGTGCGCGTCATGGGGCCCGCCGTGTCCTGGCTGGCCGCGATGGGGATGATGCCGCTGCGGCTCACGAGGCCGACCGTGGGCTTGAGGCCGACCAGCGCGCTCATCGCGGACGGGCAGAGGATCGAGCCGTCGGTCTCGGTCCCGATCGCGCCCGCGGCGAGGCTCGCCGCGACCGCGGTCCCGGCGCCCGAGCTCGAGCCGCAGGGCGTGCGATCGAGCACGTAGGCGTTCTTGGTCTGCCCGCCGCGCGCGCTCCAGCCGCTGGTGGCGTGCGAGGAGCGGAAGTTCGCCCACTCGCTGAGGTTCGTCTTGCCGAGGATCACGGCGCCCGCGGCGCGCAGGCGCACGACGAGGTGCGCGTCCTGCTTGGGTCGCGCGCCGACCAGCGCGAACGACCCCGCCGTCGTCTCCATCTGGTCGGCGGTGCCGATGTTGTCCTTGATGACGATGGGGATCCCGTGCAGCGGTCCGCGCACGCCGCGCTCGGCGCGCTCGCGGTCGAGCGCCTCGGCGATGCTGCGCGCCTCGGGGTTCAGCTCGATGATGGCGCGGAGCTCGGGGCCGCGGCGGTCGAGATCGCCGATGCGCGCGACGTAGGCGTCGACCAGCGCGACCGCGCTCGTCCGTCCCGCGGCCATGGCCGCGGAGAGATCGGCGATGCTCGCGTCGACGACGAGCGACTCGAGCGGGGCGCTGACCCCCGGGGAGGGCGGGGTCGCGGAGCGCGTCGGCGGCGGCGGCGCGGCTGCCATCGGCGGCGCGCTGCAAGCGAGCGCAAGGCTCACGAAAGCGAGCGCGAGACGACGTACGGGGCTCGCCATCGGCTCAGGCGTGCTGGCGAAGCGCGGCGCGGTACGCCTTGCCGAGCCTCCGCCGCCAGACCCAGACCTCGCGGATGCCGAGGCCCTCGTAGACCTTGAGCTTGTCGGGGAGCGGGTTGCTCACCTCGACCTCGATGCCTCGCGGAAGGTGGTGCTCCCGCGCTCATTCAGATCAAGGTCCGACTCCTCCGCGTAGGCCTCGAGGAGGCGCGCGATGATCTTCTTGGAGCCCGCGCGCTCCAGCGAGTCGTGCAGCGCCACATCGACGTCCCACGCCACGTTCCGCAGGACGAAGCGCTGCTCGGCGTGAACGGCGGCGCCGTGCGGAGGCTCCGCAGACTGGACAACCATCCCCCGAGCGTAGCACCGCCCGCGGGAGCTGGAGATGCTCACGGGGGGGGCAGCAGCAGCGCGATCGCCGCCGACTCGAGCGTCGCCACCGGCGGAAGGCGCGGGATGTTCTCGAGCACGCCGGCGTTCTGGAGCGACGCGAAGCCATGCAGCGTCGACCAGATGGCGACCGCCTGCGCCATCGCGCGGGAGGGCGTGAGGTGCGGCCAGACCGCGGAGACGACCTCGACGAGCAACCGCAGCCCGGCCCCCGATGTCTCGTGGAGCGTCGCGTAACGGGTGCGGTCCTCGATGTCGCGCAGGAACATGACGCGGTAGTGAGAAGGGAACGCCGCGGCGAAGCGGAGCCAGCTCTGCGCGAGCGCGACCAGCCTCTCGCGCGGCGTGGCCGCCGCCGCGACCGCTCGCTTCGTGCGCTCCAGCCAGATCTCGTAGCCCTCGGTGGCCAACGCCGCGACGACCGCGACCTTGTCCGCGAAGTGGTGATACGGCGCCCCGGGGGAGACGCCGGCGGCGCGCGCGAGCGTCTGCATGGTGAGTGCGGTGACGTCACTGTCGCGCAGGTGGACGATCGCGGCGTCGAGCAGCGCTCGCCGCAGGTCGGCGTGGTGGTAGCCCGCCTTCTGGGCGGGGCGACGCGCGCGCGCCTTCGCGGCCGTCGCCTTCGTGGTCACGACCCGGGCGTGCTCGCGAGACGTTCGGCCCAGCTGCGCATCGCTTCGCGCCCCGTACTCATGAAGTCAGCATAGTCGCTGTTCAGGAACCCGATCCGGAAGAAGGTCCGCCCCAGCGCGCCCCACGTGCCCGGGAAACGATCGTCAAGGAGCTTGAAGCTGTAGGTCCAGGTGATGCGGGTGGCGGCGGGGCCCGCGTCGTCGAAGACGAACTCCCCGACCCCGTAGGCGATGGGCGCCGCCTGCGGAGAGGTGTAGCGGGCCACGAGGTACTTGAGGTGCCGCTCGTCCTGCTCGAGGACCTCTTCCTCGGCGCTGTTACCGTCCGCGAGCACCACGCGGCGCACGCTGCCCACGGCGGGATACAGGGCGGTGGTCACGGCCTCGGTGCGGCGGACGCCGGGAAGCTTCTTCGTCCCCGGGAGGAACACGCGGAGGTCGGTCGCGAGGAACTCGCGAACGTAGCGCGCGCGTGGCACCGCCACCTCCCACTGGAGCGTGCGCGAGGCGA
>JAYTBL010000554.1:0-3906 GCA_043736975.1 Polyangiaceae bacterium | reverse complement strand
ATCATCTCGCCGGATGCGCGAGGCGGAAGCCTCGGGAAGAAGACGGTCGACTGGCGCGCGCTGCTCGCCACCGACGACGACAAGACTCTCCTCGTGCTTCGCGTCGTCTTCGCTGCGGTGATGTGGCCGCACGGAGCGCAACACGCGCTCGGCTGGTTCGGTGGGTACGGCTTTTCCGGCACCTATGGCTGGATGACGAGCACGGTGGGCGTCTCTCCGCCGCTCGCCGTGCTCGCGATCGTGACCGAGCTGATCGCGCCGCTCTTCTTGCTCGTGGGGCTCGGCGGTCGCGCGGCGGCAGCGGGTCTGGGCACGGTGCTCGCGGTTGCCGCGACGACGCACGCCGCGAACGGGTTCTTCATGAACTGGACCGGGCAGCAGGCCGGCGAGGGCTACGAGTACCACCTGCTCGGCATCGCCATTGCCGTCGCGCTCGTCCTCCGCGGCAGCGGCGCGCTGTCTCTCGACCGCCGCGTGAAGGGCCGCGCGTCCGAAGGGTGAGGCCTCGCGTCCGTCGAGACGGTATTTCGCTGACAGACCTCGGGTTTTGCCGTCGGCTGCTCGCCAGCCTCTCCGGACCGAACCTCGCGAAGATCATCACCGGCCGGCAGGAGGACACGTTCGAGGCGGCCTGCAAGAAAGGGCTCGCTCGGCGGCCAGGCCTTCGTCTCGACGGTCTACAACATGATCTACGGCGCGCGCGCCGACCAGCAGCAGGCCGCGCGGACGCTCTTCATCATCAGGAACGACGAGCACGGCAGCTTCTACGATCACGTCGCTCCGCCGACGATCGGCGTGGAGGAATTCGACGGCCCGTTCCAGCAGCTCGGCTTCCGCGTGCCGCCCCTCGTGCTCGGCCCCGGCGTGAAGAAGGGCATGGTCTCACCCACCCCGTTCGATCACGTCTCGTTGCTGAAGACGCTCACGGACCGCTTCGACATCGAGTGGACGAGGTCACTCGCGACGGCGGTCTCGACGGCGCGCTGCTCGCGCGCCAGAAGAAGCGCGCCGAACGGATCGCGAAGGCGAGCTCCTTCGCGGATTGCATCGACAAGGACGGCGCCTGCCATACGACGCCCGCCCGGCTGCCGAAGCTGCGGATGGATCACGACGAGCTCTACGACTCGATCGTCTTCAGCCAGGGCCGGGCTCCAGAGCGCGACGAAGTCCGTCGATCTCGAGGGCAAAGAGCTCAGTGACATCAAGATCGTCAGCGCGCTTGTCGCCGCGAAGAAGGCGGGCGCCGCGGTGCGCGTCGTGCTCGCCGACAATGCCCGACCCTCGCGCAGACGTCGTCCGTGAACCAGCTGAAGGCGGCAGGCATCCCCGTCGTCAGCGTCGGCACGCCGTACATCCACGCGAAGGCGATCGTCGTCGACGGCGCGGGCGCCTAGGTCGGCTCCGAAAATTTCACGACCGCATCCTGCAATACAATCGCGAGCTCGGCATCATCACGACGAAGACCGCGTCCGTCAGCGCCGTGGGCACGGCGATCCGGCAAGACTTCGCCGCGGGCAGCCCACTCTAGCGTGACGCGTTCAGGTTCACGAACATCGCGTCCAGCTCGGCGCGCGACGCCTGGCTGCCCTTGGCCGAGAACTCGTAGGTGATCTCGGGACGGCCCTCGGCGAGCTGCGCCATCACCGAGTCGGCGTACTCGTCGAGCGGCGTACCGAAGTCGTGCGACCCGCCGAGATTGGTGCGCACCGCGGGCGGGATGATCTCGACCACCTCGATCGCCGTCTTGCTCAGCTGGTGCCGCAGCGACTGGGTGAAGGAGTGGATGGCCGCCTTGGTCGCGCAGTAGATGGGCGTCGTTGCCATCGCGACGAACGCCAGACCGGAGCTGACGTTCGCGATGAGCGGACGCCCCTGGCCGCGCAGGTGCGGGATGAACAGCGTCGAGAGGTGAATCGGGCCTTCGAGGTTGACCGCGATCTCCTGGGCCGTGTCGGCCCAGGGCTCCTCCTGGCTCAGCGAGACCTTGCGCTGAATGCCGGCGTTGTTGATGAGCACGTTGAGCGTAGGGAAGAGCGCGACCGTCTCCGCGAACAGCGCCTTACGATCCGCCGCGCTCCCCGTGTCCGAGACGAACGTGTGCAGCGCGGGGTGCTTCGCGCGGAATTCGGCGAGCGGACCTGCGCGGCGCCCGCACACGAGCACCTCGTTGCCCGCTGCCAGGAAGCGCTCCGCGAGCGCCATCCCGATGCCCGAGGAGCCGCCGGTGATGAGGACCGTGTTACCGGAGAGCTGCATTTGGGCGCTCCGATGCCCATGCCTGGCACGGCGTTGCGCTCTCTTCGCTGCGAGTGAAATGTTCGGCCACCGCGCAGTACTCCGCGCAGCCGAGCGGTCACTAACCGGACGACGAGGAGGTCTTGGTACAGCGAATTCAGAGCGTAGGTGAATCAAGCGACTTTTTGGAGGGAGCGAGGCTCGCGATGCGGGGCGGGCGAGTAGCGGTTGGGGTTGTGAGGCTTCTCTTTGGAGGTCGGATTGCCGTTCCGGAGCGGTCGCAGGGCGGGGCGCAGGCGTAGAGGCGACGGGCATCACGGCGACCGTACGGATCCCTGCCTCAGCGCGCCGGTGGGCGCCGCGTTACTCCGCCGCCTCGTCGCCGCTGGCCGCTCTTCGCTCTTCGCTCTTCGCTCTTCGCAGGACGCGGCTCTTCCAGTACGGCGGTCCGCGTGCGGGCGTTCGCGTCGGGGCCTCGGTCGGCTCAGCGAGGGCGTGCAGGTAGCGCGCGACGCTCTTCGCTTCAGTGACCATCCGTTCTGCGCAAGAGCTCAGCCCACGGTCGATACGGACTTCGCCGCGGCAGGTCCGCGACGTCTTCCACGCACCGCGCAGGCGCCATCGGCGCGCGCTTCGGCGCCAAACGCGCCCGCAGCTTGCTCGCCGAGCCGAGCACTCCGGCGTAGCGCACCGTATGAAAGCGCGGCGGAGGTACCGAGGCGCACAGACGGCTCAGAAGCGAGAGGGGATCCAGTCGACCGCAACGGTGCCGTCCGGGAAGGCCTTCTCGAGACCGATGCGCACCAGACCGTCAGGGCCGCGCAAGACGCGCTCCTGCGCGACGGCGGGACGGAGGATGTACGTGAGGAGCGCCTCGCGGCCCTGCTCGTCGAGCCCGCCCGCGCGCGTCGCGGCGTGCAGCGTGAACCCATCGAGTGCGACGCACAGCGGGCCCTCGAACACCATCGCGCGATGCGTGACCGCCAGCCCACCGCGACGGTGGTGATCGTCGGCGACGAGGCGACCCTGAGCGCACCGCTTGCCGCGGGCGGCTGGGGCGCTCCGGAGCTGCGCGACCCCGATGGCGGCGCGATCAAACGCTGACGGGACGAGGGACGCTACTAGGGATCGCGATCCGCGAGATCGTCGAGGGAGAGCACCTTGACAAGCGAACGCGGTCCCTCCTCGCCCACGTCTCGCGGATGACGTCGTTCGGGGAGCGCTTCGGCCTGAAACGAACCGGCAACTACGAGCGCTACGTCTGGATCAATCGCAGCGATCGATAGCGCGGGCGACAACGCCAACTACCAGCGCTACGAGGTCTCTGACTCGGTCACTACACGAGCGGAGCCACCTTCAAGAACGTCGTGGTCGGCACAGACTCACCCCTCGAGACGACGAATCTGGAGGAGACATGGGTCGGCTTCGAGAGCTGGCACGGCTCGGCGCGTGAGCTTCAAGTCCAGGGGCTGAAGGTGAAGGGATACCCGGTCGGTGTCCTGACGGCGGACCCGGTCACCCAGGTGCGCCACAGTTTGTAGGACCGACGGAGTTCACGGGGATTGCACCATCGAAGCAGTTCGTGTTCAGGGGGGAGGCGGATGAACGGGACTTCCGACTCTGACGGAGGGCACCACGGCGGATAGCGCTGCAGGCGGCTGGAGGGGCATC